>JAAYAK010000315.1 GCA_012719415.1 Syntrophorhabdus sp. | reverse complement strand
GGAGTTCGCACCGGGCAGAAATTCTCGTTCACATTCCGGAAGAAATAGGGCGGGGAACAGGGCACGTCCTTAAATATTACAGTATCGGTCTTTT
The DNA here is from genome assembly GCA_012719415.1 of Syntrophorhabdus sp. Classification (NCBI taxonomy): domain Bacteria; kingdom Pseudomonadati; phylum Thermodesulfobacteriota; class Syntrophorhabdia; order Syntrophorhabdales; family Syntrophorhabdaceae; genus Syntrophorhabdus; species Syntrophorhabdus sp. Next base: position 43,736 of record JAAYAK010000315.1, on the reverse strand, counting down.
TTGGAGCATGAGGGGAAACATCCATCAGCCCGAATGAGAAAGCATATAGACCTTCTATAGTTGCACCAATTGAAATATTTAAGAATCCCCTTGGATTCTCTGCCGATCGAAGAAATGGAAGGATGACAGGCCGGGGCTTTGGAAACGAGGAGCTTTGGGAGCACCCCGTTTTCCACCTTATCCCTGAGGCTCCCCACGGCTTCGCCGGGCTTCCGGCTCATGAGGCTCGTCAGGACTAGGGATTTCTGGGGTCAAATCCCATCATCGCGCATGTCTTTCAGTTTGCCGTTCCAGTACTCTACAAAGGCCGAATAGCCCTTGTATGTCGTCAGGAACCGAATGTACTCTTCCATTCTCACCTTGTAGGCCATGATGTATTCCAATCCGGCCCTCCGGGCTTTTTCCATCCTGTGCTTGGACCACAGAAACAGATTGTACACAAATCGATCATCAGCGGCAAGACCTTCCGGTCTTGACGTGCGACAGTCTCCGCCGGCATCAAAAGACCCCCGGTTCTCTTCCTGATTATGTCTGCCAATCATACAGCGGTTGACAATATTACATGCATATGCCATACTTGTCAACTGAGGGGTGAACATTATGTTACAGAGACTGAAGCAGCTCAGGTTGGCAAGAGGTTTGTCTCTTGAGGGTCTGGCGGCTCAGATGGGTGGGATTGTAACGAAGCAGGCCCTTTCGAAGTATGAACTGGGGTTGTCAAAGCCCTCGGCGGTGGTGTTGAACAGATTGGCCCAGGCGTTGGGGATTAAAGCGGCCTACTTATGGAGTGTGCCGGCAATAGACTGCAGATTTGTTGCGTATCGCAAGGGTTCCGGTCTCGCAAAAGCCGAGCAGGAACGAGTTGAGGCGGTGACCTGTCAGATGCTTGAAGAGAGGGTTCGCCTTCAGCAGATGGTGCACGGTGCCACCACGGTTGACCTCCCGGTGAAGGGTTTCAAGGTCGAAAAGCTTGAAGATGCGGAAAGATTCGCGAAGGCCTTGAGGGGTAGATGGAACCTCGGCCTGGGGGTCATCCCCACCGTAACGGGCACACTGGAAGACCATTCGGTACACGTCTTCGAGGTGGAAGCTTCTCCGCGATTCGACGGGATCTCTGCGGTGGCCTACGACAGCGAGGAGAATATCGCTGCGGCGGCAGTTGTTTCGCGCAAGTCACTGCCCGGCGGAAGACAGAGGCTCAACCTGGCGCATGAGTTGGGACACCTGGTACTTGATACGGCGGAGAGTGTTGATGAAGAGAAGGCCGCCTTCCGTTTTGCGGGCGCTTTTCTGGCGCCGGACGAAACATTGTTCGGCGAGCTTGGCCGAAAGAGGTCCCTCGTTCAGTCGGCGGAGCTGTTCCTTATGAAACAGAAATACGGCATGAGTATCCAGTCTCTCGTATACAGGCTGCACGATCTCGGCATCATTTCGGACCAACACTACAGGCAATGGTGGATGACCATTAACCGTGAGGGATGGAAGAGGAAAGAACCATCCGAACTCAAACCGGAAGAATCGCAATGGCTGAAGAAGACCGTGCTCAGGGCCTTAAGTGAGGGGCTGGTAACAAAGGGGGAGGCTATGAAAGCCATAGGTGAACCCATCGATAAACAGGAACCCATCACCCTGGTTGAGCGTCAGGCATTCCTGAAGCTGCCTTTGGAGGAACGCAGGAAGATCATGGCCAAACAGGCCAGAGAAATTGCGGCAGAGTACGGGCAGGAGAGGGCGGACGATCTGGAGACGGGAGAGATCGTTGAGTATTAAGATCGCTTCGCGCGGAGATGTATGGCTCGTCAATTTCGACCCGACACTGGGCTCTGAGATCAATAAAAAACGTCCGGCAGCGGTCGTCAGTTCAGACGCGCTCGGAATCCTGCCGCTGGTCGTCGTTGTTCCGTTGACAGACTGGAAGGAACGCTACGCAAAAAACCTGTGGCACATCAAGATTGCCAACGACACACTGAACGGCCTCGACAAAACATCCGCCGCCGATGCACTTCAAATAAGAAGTGTTTCCACACAAAGACTGGTGAAGAAGCTCGGAAGCATCTCACCAACAGCAATGGAAGAGATCGCAGCCGCAATTGCAGCCGTGATCGAGTATCAGTAGAACGCCGTGGTTGGATCATTGCGGCCAAACCTTCATTCTTGAGTATATGACCGGCAGGTGAATCGATTTGTCACAGATAAAGATTTGACCCCTAGTCCACCCATATGCCCGATATCATTGAGTATTGATATTTGTGTTGACAGGAGGATTACAGGATGTCCCCAAAAGTCTCACTCGAAGAAATCACTTGACACTATTTCATACGTATGTATTAACTATCGCTATGACAACACGACGCATTAAACAAAGTGACGCATCGAAAACCAAGGAGAGTTTGCTCAAAACCGCTGAGCGGCTTTTTGCCGAGCACGGATATGACGGGGTGGGCATGAGGGCTCTGGCTGATGAGGCGCGCGTCAATCTCGGCGCCGCGACATATCATTACGGCTCTAAGGAAAAGCTATATAAAGAGACGGTCATGCTCTGTTTCCGTCCGATCAACGAGGAGCGGATGAGGTTGCTTCGGCAGGCCGAAAAGGAGGCAAAGGGGGAGCCGGTTCCGGTAGAAACGATCATCGACTGCATGTTACGACCGCCGTTCATGGCAGCGCTGGAGCACCCGTACTTCCCGGCTCTGTTCTCGCGAAATCTGTTCGTGCCGCCGCCGTTCATGCAGGAATTTATGGCCAAAGAAGCTCCCCCGGTTCATGAACCGTTTATAGCGGCTCTTGCTCGGACGCTGCCGAGCTTGCCGATGGAAGTCTTGGAGATTCGTATGTTGTTCTCGCTGGGCACATTGCTGATGTTCCTGAGCAAAAAGCCGATACAAAAGAGTCCGGAGTATTGGGAGTCCGTCTTGAAAGAGATGGTAGCCTTCATCGCGGCAGGACTTCGCGCCGAGTCGAGTGCGGATCCACTGCCAACGAACCCATCAAAAAAACCTCCGGTCACCTGAGAAGATTTATTGTGCCTGTAGATAATACATACGTATGACCTAATATCTTAGGCGTGATCAGGACGTCCAAACAACGAAGGAGAAACAACTCGATGAAGCGTGATTTATCCAGCCTCTCTGCGGTAGCCGTCGCCTGGATCGCGATTGTTGTCACGCCTTCAGTCGTGACTGCCGAAACAACGCAATTCGGCGTGACTCCTCGACAAAATGTAGTCCGGGAATCGAACAGACGTCTGCCGTTGTTCGATGTGACGCTGGAATCTTCCTTCGCGACGGTCGGCAAAGCAACATTCCGCGGTTCCGATTTTGGCGACAGTGATGCTTGCAACGTGAGCCTTGGTCCTAGGACTCGCGCCCGCTTGAACCAACACTGGAGCATCCCGCTGGAGTTGCGATCGCAGAACCTGTCCCTGAGTTCGCTGGCGGGAGTGACTGCTCCCGAGGATATCCATACACTCCAATTCGGCGCCGGTCTGAATTATCGGCCCAACGACCACTGGAGTTCTCGCGTCGGAGCGGACTTGAACATGGTGACGTTCCGCACCGACGATTCGCTCGGCACATCCGTCGTTCTGCCGCAATACAATGACGCCCTCGGCACCTACCGCGATATCCGCATCGGTGCGGGAGTTACTCATCGTATCAGCAAAACCCCGAGCGTGAAAGCGAACCTCGGGTACCCGGTGAACCGCCAGATAGATTGCGCAGGAACTGACGACCGCGTGGAGTTGATCCCGCTCCCTGAGTGGGTCTTGCCCTCAGCCTGAGTCTCTGAATACTATGACAGATATAGCCCTCAAAATGCTTTTCGGCGAGCGCGGCAAATACGCGATGCTGGTGAGCGGAATATGCTTCGCAACCATCCTGCTGACGCAAGGAATGGCGATATTCTGCGGTCTTCTCACTTTTTCCTATGCCACGGCCACAAACATCCGCGCCCCGATTTGGGTAATTGATCCGCTCGTGCAGCATATCGGCGACAATCAACCGTTGCGGGATACGGACGTTGACCGCGTGCGCTCGGTCGAAAGTGTAGAATGGGCCGCACCTCTTTATGTCGGGAGTACACAGGCCAGGCTGCTCGGAGGAGGTGCGACCCAATCGGTGACGCTGGTCGGTCTCGATGCCGACACGCTAGCCGGAGCGCCGACTAACATTGTCGATGGAAGTTTACTCGATCTGCGTCGTGCGCAAGGCGTCATTGTGGATGACCAATTTGTTGCGAAGATGAAAGAGCAACGCGGAGTGCGCCTCGGACTCGGCGATGTCTTTGAAATGAATGACCGCGAAGCCGTTATTGTGGGGATAGCGAAAGTGACCCCGGGCATGCAGGGAGCGGTGTATGTTTTCACGACGTGGGACAGAGCAAAGGAATATGCTCCTGGCCAGCGCAAAATGCTGACACATATTTTGGCGGCCCCCGCGCCCGGCAATCCGATTGGAGAGGTCGCTCGCGCCATCTCCGAGGAGACCGGTTTGAAGGCGGTTTCAGAAACTGAATTCAAGGAAATGAGCATACGCTGGATGCTGATCCATAGTCCGATTCCGATCGTCGTGGGACTGATGGTTGGCGTTGGTTTCATCATCGGTCTGGGAGTATCCGGGCAGACATTCTACACTTTCGTGCTGGAAAACACCCGGCACCTCGGTGCGTTGAAAGCGATGGGGGTCGGCAACCGTACACTGACCATGATGATTATGGCGCAGGCGGGAATCGTCGGCTTTGCGGGATTCGGGTTGGGGGTGGGATTGATAAGTACATTTTTCTCCTTAATACCGGAAGGCAGCGCGCCGATGGTAATGCTCTGGCCTATCCCGGTGATCGTATTCGTTGCAATTATGCTTATATGCATGGCCACAGCACTTTTGAGCGTGTGGCGCGTGACGCGCATAGAACCGGCCATTGTATTTCGAAGCTGAGGATCTATGGATAATTCTTTATCAACTATTGAACCGGAAGTTGCAGTTCGCCTGTCCGGCGTGGACAAATCGTTCCAAATCGGCGACCAGGTCACGCCCGTTCTCAAACAGGTCGAGTTCGCCGCGCTGGTCGGCGAGATGATCTTCGTCGTCGGGCCGTCCGGCTGCGGCAAAACCACGCTTCTTTCCGTGCTATGCGGCACCTTGCACGCGGACTCCGGCGAGGTGTATGCTCTCGGGCAGGATTTGCACAGGTTGCCTGATTCGGCGATCACACGCTTTCGCTCCTGTAACGTCGGGTTCATCTTCCAGCAGTTCAACTTGTTCCCGACACTGACCGTTGCCGAGAATGTCGCTGTTCCATTGCGTATTCAAGGCCTTCCGGCAGGCAAGGCAATCAAGCGCGCGAAGGAAATCCTTGCTCGGGTCGGTATCCCGGAAAAAGCAAATGAACGGCCCGGGCGCCTCTCCGGCGGGCAACAGCAGCGCGTCGCCATTGCGCGGGCACTTGTGCACGACCCTTCTCTTATCGTTTGCGACGAACCGACTTCAGCGCTTGACTCAGTAAGCGGCCAACAGGTGATGGATCTCTTGCTTCACGTAGCCAATGTCGGTCGACGTACCGTCATTGTCGTTACACACGACCCACGCATTTACAATTATGCCGACCGCATTGCGGAGATGGAAGACGGACGAATCCTGCGGGTAACGTCTTCGGAGCACGCTGCAATTCCTGAAACGAGGTGAATCATGTCAACGCAATGGCGAAAACTTTCCCTTTGGATCGCACTGATCGGTATAGCGACCGTCATTTTCATGGTCTACAAGACAACAACAGTCGAGCCTGTGCCACCACCACCTGCCCCGCCTGCGCAAAAGCCGGCAGACCACGTCATTGCTGCGGCGGGTATGGTCGAAGCGTTGCGTGAGAACACGAGCATCGCTGTGCCTGCGTCGGCGCTGGTCATGGAGATCTTTGTAAGAGAATGGGACAAGGTAAAAGCGGGCGCGCCCCTGTTGCGACTTGACGACCGTGGTCTCCAGGCTGAACTCCGTACCGAGCAGGCGGATCTTTTAGTACGGAAAGCCGAGTTGGTCAAAGCTCGCCACCAGCACGAACGCACCGAGGCGTTACTCCCCATGAGCGGAGTGTCGAAGGAGGAAGCAGAGACGCGCCGCGATGAGTTTGCGATCGCTCAAGCCCGCGTCGAACTAGCTCGCGCTGCGGTCAACCACACAAAGACTCTGATTGAGCGACTTACTGTGCGCGCTCCGATCAGCGGGACGGTCCTGCAGGTGAACACCCGCCCCGGAGAGTTTGCCATATCCGGCTCAAGCCCTGCGCCGATGCTGCTTGGTTCGATTACTGAACTCCAGGTACGCGCCGATGTGGACGAACAGCTTGCGCCACGGGTAAAGCCAGCCAGCAAGGCCGTTGGCTACCTGAAGGGGGACACCCAGAATCCCATCAGGATGGAGTTTGTCCGCATCGAGCCGTACGTTACGCCGAAACGCAACCTGACCGGTTCGAGTGCCGAGCGTGTGGACACGCGCGTCCTTCAGGTCATCTACAAATTTCCCAACGATCTAAACCGCCGCATTTACGTGGGGCAGCAGATGAATCTGTTCATCGAGGAATGAGGCGCACGCAATGAAAACAACTATCACTGTCTGTCTGGCCTTATTGATCGCCGGCTGCGCGGTCGTCGGCCCGGAGGTCAAACCTCCATCGATGGAAACGCCAGCAACCTGGAAAGGACAACAAACCAACACGCTTATCCAGAGCATTCCCAGAGACTGGTGGACGATCTTTGGGGATGAAACATTGAATGATCTCCAACGTCGCGCGATTGGTGCAAACCAGAACTTGCTGGAAGCCATAGCCCGTGTCGATGAAAACCGGGCGAACCTGCGCCTGGCAAAGGCTGACAGGTATCCATCGTTGAACCTCAATTCCTCGGTGGAGCGCTCTCGGTACTCAGCCCATGGCTCACAGGGCAATATTGCAGCAGGTGATCTGGCTCAGCTGGAAGAAGATTATTTCCGCGCCTCCCTTGATGCTGGCTATGAGCTCGATTTGTGGGGACGCGTGAAACGGAGCATCCAATCTGCCCAAGCCCGGGCGGATGCCATTGAAGCCGCACGAGACACCATAATGCTCAACCTCACCGCTGACTTAGCTGACAACTATTTCAGGTTGCGCTCGCTGGATTCAGAGATTGAGATTCTCCAACGCGCTCTGTTACTGAGAAAAAACGCGCTTGCGGTAAATCAGACCCGACTTGACCATGGTCTCGCTCTCCCCGCCGACGTGAGCCGTGCGGAAAACGAACACGCCAACGTGCAATCCGATTTGAGCAATGCGCGACGACGTCGTGGGCTGTATGAGAATGCCCTGGCCCTCTTGTGCGGTGAGACGGCATCCTCTTTTGCTATCGAACCGAGGTCTGATTCACTCGCACCGCCGCCGAAAATTCCCGCCGGGCTCCCTTCCCAACTTTTGCTGCGTCGGCCAGATATAGTCGAGGCCGAGCGCACTGCCGCCGGCAGATGCGCCGAGATTGGCGTCGCCAAGGCTGCATTCCTGCCCACGATCAAGTTGACCGGTGCGGCGGGGCTCGAGAGCATCGAGCTCAGAGACTTGTTTACCTGGGATGGCCGTTTGTGGTCTATTGGTCCGAGCGTATCACTACCGATTTTCTCAGGGGGCAGGAACCGGGCAAATCTTAAGGCCGCCGAAGCCCGGTATAAACAAGCCGTGGCCGCTTATCGCCAGGGCGTGCTGGCGGCCTTCCGTGATGTGGAAAACGCGCTCGTAAACATCCGTGAGTACAGTGTTCAGGAGTCCGCTTTGCTGCGGGCAAAAGGCGCAGCGAAACGAACGTCGGATTATTTTCGTCAGCGTCTGCACGGCGGCATGATCGGGTATCTCGACGTGGTGGATGCCGAACGCACGTTACTCCAGGCTGAACGCTCAGTCGTACAGAACCTGGCCTCACGAAACATAGCCACCGTGCAACTTATAAAGGCTCTCGGAGGAGGGTGGGAGGGCCTGGCACCTCAGGATCAGTCCCCCGATAACCAGGTTTTCGATTGACCGTGAAGCAGAACTTTGAGGACCCCAGGGGGACATTCGTTAACAAGGACCCCGAGGGACCCCACGAGGGACGCTCGTTAACAAGAAAATAACTTTCTCAAACGAGCCTCAAGAAGCAGGGGAATGTGAAAGTTCTAAGAACCCCGAAGTCCCGGTTCCCGGGGATGTGCTAGAAGAATAGCTCCTTCAGGTCGTGGTCCGGGTGAAGGGTGGTGAGGAATTCCTCACAGGGTATGCACAGCACATCACCTTTGAGCAGTCTTTCCGTTCCGCGATATAGCAGAAGGGTCTTGCTCTCCCGGTATTCCTCTTTGAAGGATTTGAGGCCTCTGAGGTCCGCGGGGCGGACGGTCCCGGCGTTTTTCACCTCCAGCGCGTAGATCCCGTCGGGACCGTAGACGACGAAGTCGACTTCCACGCCGGAGCGGGTCCTCCAGAAGAACAGCTCCCGCTTGACCTTCGAGTAGGCCATCCATCCCTTTAGGTGCTGGCCTACGAGCCCTTCGAGTGCTTGGCCGTCAATCTCCTCCGGCCGGTCAAGTGGCCCCCGGGGCCGCAGCGACCGGAAAACACCGGCGTCAAAGAGATAGAACTTCGGATGGCCCGCAAGTTGTCTCTTGGCTCGTTTCGTGAAGACCCGGAGGCGCCAGCTAAGGAGAATGTCCTCCAGTATCTCGACATAGCCTTCCACCGTCTTGCGTTCAACACCGCACTCCTGGGCGACGCTGCTGACATTCAATATCGAAGCATGGGAAAAGCTGATGGCTTCGAGGAAACGGGAAAAATTGCCGATGTTCCGGACAAGGCCCTCCATCTGGACCTCTTCCCTCAGATACAGGGCGGCGTAGGAACGCAGTACCGCCTCCGGTTCCCCCGCTGCGACCACGAGGGGGAGGGTACCGTACCGAAGCGCCTCCTCAAGACGGAACCGTTTCCCCAGCTCGACGGCCATGAAGGGGTGCATCTCACACAGAAGCGCCCTCCCCGCCAGAAGGTCCACCCCCGCACGCTTGAGCTTCCGCGCGCTGGAGCCCGTCAGAACGAAGGTCACGGTTCTCATGCTCTCTATCAGGCCGTGCACCACCGTAAGGAGCTCCGGTATCTTCTGTATCTCGTCTATCAGCACGGTCGTGGTTCCCTGACGGCCGCCGACCATTTCCTTGAGCATCTCGGGCCGGGCCGAAAGCGCCCTCGACCTTTCAGGGTCGAGAAGATCAACGACCAGGGCATCTCCAAAAAGGCCTTTGGCAAAGGTCGATTTGCCCGTTCCGCGGGGTCCGAAGAGAAAGAAACTGCTTGCAGGTGGGTCGAATAATCTACCTATTACTTCCATTATGCGCCTCATTATGGAATTATAATACCCATAATGCGCCCATACGGATGATTAGTCAAGAGAATTCCGAATCACAGTGGACTCCAGGGGCATCCTGGGGGAGACTCCGGGGCCCTTCAGATTCTCGCATCTTTGCTCGAAGATTGCCGGCTTCAGTGTGACCGGGACAGCTTCGGGCTCAAGGAGAGCCTCAGCAGGAAGTTACCTATGAACAGGGGTGGGTGTATGGAGAAAAGATTTGAATATCCGGTGCCCTTTCGGTAGCATAAGAATATGACCAATATGAAACCCGTTTCCCTTAGAGACGTCGTCGACGCACTGGACATGGCGAGCGATACCCTGTCGTCATACCTTAACAGGAAGACGGGAGAGGTCGTGAGTCTCACCGAAGACATCATGATGATGGCGCAGGACGAGGAAGATCTCTACGATGTTCCCGAATGGGCGCGGGAAGAGGTTCGCAGGGCGAGGGAGGTCATGGATTCCGATGACTATATCGGGCTTCCCGGCAGATACGAGATCGACGAATATCGCACCATGGAGGATTTTTGCTACTCCCTTGAGGACGAGGGCCTGAAGGGAGACCTCCTCTACGCAATCGAGGGCCGCGGGGCCTTCCGCCGGTTCAGGGACACCATCCACCGCCGGGGGATCGAAAAAGACTGGTACAAATACCATGACGGAAAACTGAAGGAGACAGCGGCCGACTGGCTGGAAGCCAACGGGATCCCCTTCATCGACAATGACACCCCGGCACCCGGACCCTCAGCGGACAAAAGTTGACATCTCAATGGACCGCAAACGCAGGCATGCGGGGCGGTCATTCTCTTTCCTTTGGGGTGGCGGAGGGACGTCCCCAAGAAACCAGATTTCCGAGTGCAAGGTCTCGCTGTGTTCCCTTTCGGGATTACATTTGAGTTTCTTGGTTTCTTGAGAGTGCTATAACCAAACCTGGACATTGAAAAGGTTACCTCAACCGGATAGGCTGATGGAAATCGCCAAATCACCATACAGCCCAAAGGAGGAGGTAACCATTATGAGTAAAGCAGGGAAGCGGATGATTGTCAACAGCCCCACCGTGATAGTCGGCATCGACATCGGCAAGTACACCCATGTGGCCGTCGCCCTCATGCCTGACGGACGCTTCACGAAAACATTCTCACTACATAACACCCGGGAGGGATACGAGGCCCTCCTCGAGCGCATATGCTTCTGGAAGGAAGAATGCGGCACCGGTGAGGCCATCATCGGCATGGAATCCACAGGCCACTACTGGGAGGTCCCTGCCCGGTGGCTCGCAGGAAAAGGGTTAAAGGTCGTCCTGGTGAACGCTCTCCATACGAAGCGGGCAAAGGAGATCGAGGACAACAGTCCGGGGAAAACCGACGCCAAGGACACAAGGATCATCGCCCAGCTTGTGCGCTACGGCAAGTACTTAAGCTGCGTCCTGCCGGAGGGTGCCATGGCGGAGCTGAGAGAACTCACGAGGATCAGGCAGCATATCGTGACGGAGCTTACACAGAAGAGAAACTACCTCCGCCGTCTCCTTGATTCGGTCTTCCCCGAGATCTTCACCGTCTTCAGGAAATCATGGGGCAAGACATTCCTTCATCTTATCCGGTTATATCCTCTGCCGGAGGATCTGATCGACGCAGGATTGCCGGCAGTGGCAGCAAGGCTCAAACAATCATGCAAGAATCTCAAGATAAAGAAACTGGAGACACTGTATGCCCTGGCAGGGGAGACCGTCGGTATCCCCGTTGCAAGGGGAGCGTACGCATCGGGGATACGAAACACCGCCGGGAGGATCCTCACGCTCCAGGATGAAAAAGCCGGGGTCGAGAAACAGATGGAAAACCTCCTCGCCGAGGTTCCCGAGTCCCGCTTTCTCCTCAGCCTCAGGGGCGTGGGGGTGGTGAGCGCCGCGATCATCCTCGGTGAGACGGGTGGACTCTCCCGCTACACCTCCTCGAAGGAGGTCATCAAGCTGGCGGGGCTCAACCTCTTCGAGATCAGTTCGGGAACACACAGGGGAAGGGTCCGGATCTCGAAGAGGGGCCGGCCGCTCTTGCGCCACATCCTCTTCATCCTAGCCACCGTCCAGGCGAAGAAGGGGATGCCGCTTAACGGGGAATACAGGGCGTTTCTTGAAAGGAAAATGCCGCCGGTGAAGGCGCTCATCGCCCTGTCCAGGAAATTGGTACGGTTGTTCTTTGCCCTTACCCGTGATCAACGATGCTACACGGAAACGCTGTCCGCCGTTACGACGAAGGCGGCGTAAAGATAAGAGATCTGTGGGGAGGTCACCAGGGACGTCCATGAGCCTCCGCATGCCGGAGGGCTTCGACTTACGAGCTGTGACTCCCCACGTCTGCTGACCACGATGAAGCACTGTTGAGGGACAAAAAAAGAGGTCGCCTCCGAAGCACCCGAGTGGGGTCGCAGACATGAAGTGGGGGCAACCCGCAGATCATAACGCAGCAAAGAGAGGGAGGAACGAAGGAGGGAACCGACGGCCTATTGACGGATGAGGAAATCTTTTCTGTTGACTCTAGTTAAACCGGACGTCCCCCTGCCACCCCAGGAATGGGTCTGCATCGAACTGACGGAGTCCTTCTACCACTCAGGGACCGTGAACCCCCTGCCCCTTCTCCAGGACCCGGGGTCACCCCCCGATTACCCCGACAACCCCGCAACGGCGCTTAATGCCCGACAATGACAAGGGAGGTAACAGTATGGAAGACCGCGAAAACAACAAGAAAGTGGAAGAGCATAACTGCGAGGAACATGTCCGCTACGATGGTGGGCAGAAGATCAATCGCGATGGGGTGAGGATATGGGTGGAGACGTACTACTGTAAGGTGTGCGGGAGGAGGGTGGATGTGAGGGAGGAGGTGCTGGATTAAAGAGGCGGCTTGAATCGCTTGAATGGCTTAAATCGCTTGAGCGCGAGAACCAAGAGATGATGGAAAGGGTATCTGGCGGTCGCCGTACTTGCAGCGTCCTGAGAATGTGGAAATGTGAAGGGCGTTATATATTCCCCATAGTGCCTACTACTTCGCCTTCTATCACGAATATGGTTCTTCTGCTAGAAGCTGGAGCACATATTTTTATTCATTTAACCGCGCCTCGCCAGATTGGCTGATTGAATCGATTAATACGCCTTTTAACGTACTTTCTTCTTCAGTTATTCCGTCGAATATGATAGACGGTAACTTAGCGGTTGATCCTTTAAGGACCAGAATAAGTAGCTATGCCACATACAAATCCTACCAGTCCAATAAGGAGCGGATTCGACTACCAGAATTTTTGGAGTCTAAGCCTCTGTGGACAGTGGTTGGCCGATCCCCAGCGCTACGAATGGATTCAATTTGAAACCTGTCCGGATGAAGATAATCCGAATAGTTTTTATCTGGACGATATCGTCTGTCGTCTAACGAACGGCTTTTTTCATTTTTATCAGGCAAAACATAGACAAGATCCGGAAGACAAATGGACATGGGATGATCTTCTGAAGCCCGCACGTCCCCGTGGCACGTCAATAGTAAAGAAATGGGCCGAATCTCTGTTGCCTCGCATAGCACATTGCGAGGCGGCCTATTTTGTTACTGATGGTCTGCCATCGGATGAAATAGCACCCTGCCTCAATGGAGATCATCTGGAGTTATCGAAAATAAAGGACAATCAAGAGGTTTATTTTCGCTTGCTCGCGGAAATCGGAAGCGAAGAGGAGGTTGCTCAAATCCTCGACAAGATCCATTTTGTTTTTCGCGCCGAAAGCTTGGCCGACTTTGAAAGCAGAGTACAGCGCAGTTTCTACGAAAGGCTCAGCACGACAGAAGCGGGTGTTAGGAATCTTTACTATGAAATTGCGAAGGAATGCAGGCAGCGCAATCCTCGCCGGCTCGACGTAGAAACACTTAGAAAATGGTGCCAGTTCGACATCCCCAGACCTTTAGAAGAATACTTCGAAATTCCGGCCGACTTCGAATTCTTTGATAAGGGCACCCACGACTTACTTCTATCTAAACTCCAAGAGCGGGAAGGCGGCGTTAAGGTAATCTTCGGTAAACCGGGGGTCGGAAAAAGCGTCTACCTTTCTGAGCTGGATTCTGAACTTAGATCGAATGGGGTTATTTGCGTCAAGCATCACTATCACATTTCACCGCAAGACCCGAATCCCCAAGATAGACTTAATACCGAACGCGTCATAGAGGCGCTTAAGGCACAGATTAAATCCCATAGAGACGAACTGGGCGATTTAGCGAACAGGGATTCCGGACAAATACCGATCAGTGAGTTCATAAAGACTCTGACGGGGAGCTTGCGCAACAAAGACAAACCTCTTGTCATCATCATTGATGGGTTAGACCATGTGATGAGATACGGCGAAAAGGAGGATCTGGAAAGATTTCTGAAAGCTACCTGCCTGCCGCAACCAGGGGTCTGGATCGTCATCGGGATGCAAGAAATCGCAGAACCGTATTTACCTCAAATAGTGGTCGATCGATGCCCAAAGAATCAATGGATTCAAATCAAAGGATTAAGCAGAGATGCCGTTGCACACCTGGTCACCGTCAACAAGACTGACCTCCATCTTCCAGATCATTCGGATATGTTAACCAGCCTCGCAAATAGACTCTTCGAAATTTCTGACGGTAACTCACTGCATCTCCGGTACAGTTTGAAGCAACTCAAGATCTCTTCTGGTAATTCGTTAGTCACCGAATACTCTTGCGAGAACCTCATACCTTACGGTCAGGGGATCGAGAAATACTATGAGGCTCTTTGGCGACAGATATCGCCGCAGGCAAAAACAATTCTCATAACCCTATCAGACGTAAACTTCCTCTTCACAGAACAACAGCTATCGGAATGTACGGCCTTCTTCGTCATAAATCCGGCAGACATAACCGTAGGGCTAAACCAGATTTCTCACCTGATTTCGATAAACGCCAGGAACCAAATCAGTGTCTATCATAACAGCTTCGATATCTTCCTAAAAGATCAACCGGAGACGAAGCAACAAAAAGTTGCCATAAAGACAAATGTCAAAAAATGGCTCGAACAATCGAACTATGAATACCTTAAGTGGGCGGAACTACGTATAATTGAACACGAGTTAGGCAACAGCGATGGGCTTTTGGCTTTGGATCGAAAATGGTTAATTGAATCAATGTGCTATCCCTGCAATTTCGAACAGATATCGAATCAAATGAGGCTGGCCGCTCAAGTGGCATCCGAGAAAGGTGACCTCTATAAGACGTTCCATATCTCCGGCCTTCATACCTATTATTTAAACTCAAGAGAATTTGTGGAAGAGGCTTCCGAGCTGCTTTGGAAAGAGAGCTTTTTCAGGAACCGCAAAGTCTTTGAGTATATTGATCTGACCTCATTGCCGATAGCCATCCTTCCTGATCTTGCCGAAATAGCGGAATTTTGTGGGGAGTATCGAATCGTTCAGGAAATAACCGATGTACTTATGGACCAGCAGACCAGCCAGGAGTATCGGCGGGATACCGTCCCGCCCATTAGTCTTGCTCTTATCCGGACCATTGCTCTTGATCGCGATCATGAGACGAAAGGAGTTCATAGATACATTACCAACCTGAGGGATTTGAATGTTAGCGACTCCTTGTTCCGGGTCTATGCCAGCCGGCTATTAGCGCTCGGACAAAAAGAAAAGCTACTCGTTCTTATCGGTCTCGACCTCAACGCTTCCGAACAATTTGCCGTGATCGAGGAATGCGCAAGATTCGGTCTTGCGAACAACGGAAATGATCTCTCTGCCTGCTTTTCCGGGCAAACAAACGTACCTCTCCTGGCCAGAATCTACCAAGTCTTGAAAGAACAGTCTGTGGACACGGATTTACCTCTGCCGTCTCGTGGCACATTTACTCACACCAGCCCAGAGTACGATTCTGAGGAACGGAAACGCTGGCAAAGAGTATTTCATTCCAGCTTTCGCTTAGGCTTGCTCCATGGTCTTACCGGTAAAGAGCAAGAAATAGAAAGATGGATTGCGGAAGCGCCTGATATCTGGTCAGCAAGAGCAGCGGCCAGTCTTCTTGCGGCAGGATTAAGAGTGGCTTTAGGGATTAAAGGGTCGCATATAGAATACCCGGTCCTGTTTAGTAGCTTGTGCGATTTGCCCGTCCTCAAATGGCCTGACCATCGATCTTCTCTGAATTTTCAGTTTGCTCTCAAAGCTGCGATCGATGACGTTTTGAGAGAGCTGGTCTTAATCAAGCAGTACATGGGGGATGATTGCACGATTGATGTGCCTGATTATGAAGCAATGGTGAACAATCCAGCTTTCTTTGCCCGCGACGACCTGGTCGGAATTGCTCTCGACATCGGCAAGAAGTTTTTTTCGGATCGTCTTTACGAAAAAATCAGAGATGAAAAAGCGGGCGAGTTAGCGAACACCATAAGAACTCTACCCGATCGAGCCAGGGAGTACTGTAATCTCGCAAAGCTTTCGCGCATTCATAATGATTCTGGACCGGCTCAACTGTTCCTCGCCAAAGGCGCAGACAATATTCTGGGTTATGGTTACCACAAGGACGTCTACCTGTTTGGTGTACTCGAAGCTATTGAAATTTGCACCGAGGCAGGAACGGATCGTAAAAGAACCGATGAATGGGTTGGCCGAGTCATTCCCTTAGTTGATAGTGCCGGGGAATACACCGATGGAGACGAGACAAATCATCTCCCTGTAGAACTGGCCGATCTTTTAGCAAAGCAGAACCCCGGTCTGTTGCGCAAGTATTACTATTGGACGGCCGGTCAAGAACTGTTTTATCGTGGCAAGGACCTATTCAGAAGTCTACTGATTTCCCTGTCATTCACGGACGATATCGAAATAGCTTTAGCCGCTACCGCTTTGGAAAAGGATTCTCTCGCTCTTTTGAAGTCGACCGCAAAGAAGAATGAAGGCGCCAAAATGGCGCTTGAAAGCATTCAGTCTTATCTGGGGGAAACCAACTATCCCGAAGAAGAGCGGGGGGAACGCTATTTATTAGACAAGACTGATATCGACTACTCCGCGATTGACCCTAACCATTTGCTGGAACACCTGAACGGCGATTTTGAACATCGCTACGCATGGAATCAGTACCTAGCCGGTTGGTTAGGCTACTGGCTGGAGCATGCTCACAAACGGGATATTTACGAAGTGTTCGAGATGATTGCTGAGAAGTTCGGCACTCAGTCAATGTTCGGTGAAGTGCTCGACACTATTTATCCGGTCATCTATGAATTCAATCCTGCATTGGCATTCGAGTTATTATGCACCGCACAGACAAATGATCACGGATGGTCTCAATACTATACCGACAAAGAGAAAGCGGAGAGTCGATGGAGGTTCGTTAAACAAAAGTATCCAAATAGATATGTTGAATTCTTCCAAAAAAGCGCCGGTCGCTTCGTGCCAAACCCAAGAGGAGTGGAATACTTTCTTCTGTTCGACGACTCCGAACGGGCCGAAACGATAACCGAGGCGAGCGTGGGGTTCGCTGAAACCCTCATGGCCGATCTTTCCCTGCCGATTCCCATTTGGTTCAAAGAAGAAACGGACGCTTCGGTTCTCGATATCCTGCTCCAGAGATTGGTGTGGCCAAGCCCCACAGTCCGCGAGCGCACTGCTACAGGATTAGCCCGGCTGCTTTCTAAGAGTGATAACAAGAAAAACATATACGGAGAACTGTTGCGTTGGATCAGCCGACAGAAGATGGAAACAACGGTCGCCATAGGACTACTTCCAATCGTTAAAGCATTCTCCGTTGCCGAAAGCCCAGACGATCTGTCATACATCAGGATTGAAGATATAGCGAATTCAGTATCAGTGAATTCCGAGACGGTGGAAAAACTGTTCGACGAAATAGCCCTTTTTGCCAAGACTGATAAACCAGCGCTTCCCGCATTTCAAAACATTCAATTAGCCCCAACCGGTTATGAAGCGAGCGAGTTTTTTCTGAAACATGTTCAGACATTCTTGGCCCCTGTCTATATGGAACGAGCTAAGGAAATTGAAAAGAATTCATTCCGACAATTCATCAAGCACTGGGCCTTCATCGCTGATAAGATATTGACGGATGCGGGAGTGAATGCAGATGCTAACCAAGTTCATTATTATGCTCGAAGCGAGCACGATGAGTTCCTCACCGGATTTTCTACAAAGATAAGCGAAGCTTACAGATCTGCTTTCTTGCGGGTCCTCCAGGTTTTTTACGCAAACGGTAACATTCAGCGAGATTTCTATCTGGAATACGCATATGCCACGCTCCCGGTTGATCTATCCAAGTGGAAGATACTCCCCAACCGCGCGCCCGAATGGTGGCCAAGACTTGCCACGGAAAGCGCAGGCGGTTCCGGCGGAACAGAAAAGATTGTGGCTATTGCGTTGAAGGAACCAATTGTAAAACTGACGGAACAACGTGACAACATGATTCTCGTTGGCGCTCAAGGAGCCATTGAACCTCCAGACGGCTGGAAACAGGGAGCTAATCCGCTTCACTCTTTCAGACTCATTTCCTTTGGCTATCAAGTCAGAGGCGTAGATTTACCAACGGGTGACCAGGTGATCAAAAAGATAGGTTATTCTCCCCGTATTGCCGTTATTCCGTCAATGACATCCAGACCGTTCAATTTTCTCGAGGACAAAGCGAATCACATACCGGTAAGAGAGGAGCCTATTCGGATCGGAGATCTGTTGATACACCCGATAGTCGCGTATGAGCAAGATCTGGTTATCGGGCTGTGGCAGTTCTTTAGAGATTACAATCCTTCACTCACGCTGAATTGGAAGCTCGGTGAGCGTCTCGGGATTGCGATTCACGAGAATAGGTGGGAGATGCAGGAGAAAGACGGCAAGAGACTTGCTGTTCACTATGACTGGCTTGAAGGTTTAAAAGAAAGGTACTATCGGGATCTTCCGTTTCCACACGGCGAATATTTGATGGCTGAGAAAGACTTTATTGGTAAATGGCTGGAACAAGAGAACCTAAGGCTCGGATATGTTCTGAAAACAACCTACCGAGGGAAGCAGTACTCCTATGACGAGGTAAAGAAGTACGATGAAGTGGGGTTAATAAACGTCAGTCCAATAATCGTTCAGGTATACGAGTAGCTGCGGGCGAAGGGGACGTTCGTTAATTAGTGATTCCTGAGAAGCAACCCCCGTTTTCAGGAGTATCTCATCAGCATGTTCATGCACCGCGTTCCCGGCGGGGACAACGGCATTCTCCGACAGTATGTTGCCGTGACCGCAGGCGGTATTCTCACAAGACCGGAGGTGGCCGATACGAGGTATTGCAGCAGCCTCATGAGGACGGCATGGGCCCTGGCCCACCTCTTGATGTTGCAGGCGATCACCTTGCAGGCAACGGCAAAGCACACCTTGGCGAGACGGCGCACACGGAGGTGTCCGATCCCATGCGCTCGCTTGAGTTCCGAGTTCGTCGCCTCGATACCCGCACGGATCCTGTACCGTTCCCTCCACCGTGCTGTCTGCTGGAGTGCATACATCTCATCCCTCAGGCGAAGCTCCGCCGTCACCTCCAGACGGAAGTCCCCGGAGGTGTCACGGGGAGCAAAGGGGACATCAAGAAACCAAGAAACCAGATTTCCGAGTGCAAGGTCTCCCCGCGTTCCCTTTCGGGATTACATTCGGGAACACCAGTTTCAAAGTTTGAGGGTCCAAGGGTTCCACGGAACGATGATAGGGACCATTTTCCCCAAGGCTGCCATGATTCAGCCATGCTTCAGATTGTTCTTGACAATAAACCGGCACAGTTTATACTACCGATAGTTCATCCCCAGGCGGCAAATTCTACCTGGCTCCCTTTGGGTTACGATCCAAAGGGCTTTTTTATTGAGCAATCCCGTCACGAGTATCATGAAATGAGGTAGGTGGGGCACCTTCTTCTCGTTCCCCGACGAGGAATGGACATCGCTGGGGACGACCAACGTCATAGAGAGGCTGAACAAGGAGTTTAAGAGAGAAGAGAGCAGTAAGGGCGTACGATGCCTGTGGTGCGGCGCAGGTGTCGGATGCTACCCCTTGCCGCGTAAACGCACCCTGAACCTATCCAGAATGTCCAGAGTAATATGCCGCGAATTCACCTCATGTATCCCCGTGGCGATGTCGAGAGCATCTTCCGTCGAAATACCGCCGGCGCCATGAAGCTCTAACATCAGTTCCAGACTCCACAGGACCGGAACATTTTCCCTGGCACACAGTTTCCTGAGCCTCTTGTCATTGGTCACGCAGGTGTAGCCGTGACGTCTGGCTGTCAGCAGGCAAAGCCTGTCCTGGAACGACGTGGGTCCAGGGGGCCAATCCATGGCCTCAAAACCATCTTCTACTTCCGGCTCGATGATGAGCAGTCCGAGTTCGACGAGTTCTTCCTCGTCATCGACCTCTCCAATCTCCCCGGCGACGGGACTCACCACGTGAATAGGTCCGACGTATTGAACAATGAGGTTGAGAACCGAGCGGTCGACTTTGAGGAAATCGATCAGCACGTCAGCATCCATGATCATCAGCCGGAGCGACGCATCAGGCCCCCTGGTTCGTTTCAAAGAACCGCTCCCCAGTTTTGCATGAGATCCCGCATCTCTCCCAGGCTGATACCGAGCAGTTCGGCCCCCCGGCTCGTTGACACCGTTTCTTTCTCGATTGCCTTCCGGGCTAGGCGCGTGTACCGGTCCTCGACAAAATCCAGAGTCTTCAGACGATCAGGCTCATCCCTGAAGGAAAGACTGCGCTTGAAGAGCCGTTGATATGCCGACAGAAAGTCTTTCCAGACATTCTTTTCATCAACGGCCCCATGCTCGATAAGTCGATACAGGACGGTCTTGTAGCTGACACTGTAGATCCTTTTGACTTTGAGGACCCTTTTGATCCAGTGAAGGCCGGCGGTGCTGTTCCATTCCTTCAGAAATCCCGCATCGGGCATGAGGAAATGACCCGCGAAGAGGTCGCTTTCACGCTCTTCCTCCTTATCTTCAGTGGTTTTCCGAACGTCAAAGGCCTCCAGATGCAGCATGAGATGACCAAGCTCGTGGGCGGCACTGAAAATACGTCTTTCTACCGTAATACGTTCCCATACGTTCACGACTATCGCAGGCCCGCCGTCCTCTTCCCCGATCGAAAGACCAAAGAAACCATCGGACGCCATTTCGATCGGGTAGATTTTGATGCCGGCGCTTTCCAGAAGTCCGCAGATATTGCGAATGGGCTCGTCGGTTTTAAGCCCGAGTTTTTCGCGGCACAGGGCTGCCGCTTCCACCGTATGGTTCCTCGAGCACTTTTGCCTTATTTGTCCAAGCCCGAAAGGTTGCTCATCCTTAAGAGCTTTCTCCAGATAATCGAAATCATCGAGCCATCTTGACGCCTTTGCCAGAATGTTCTCGCGATTCTGCATCCTTCTGCTCGAACGGAAACGGACCACCCGCAGCTCCCTCACCGGAAGAAAAAGTTCCTGCAGATTGGCCCCGAGGGCCTTTGCTATAGCAAGCAGGGTGTTCATACGAGGCTTCGCTTTGGAATTCTCCAAGCCTTTGATGGCTGGCAGGGAAACTCCGGATGCTTCCGCAAGGTCGCTCTGGCTCATTCTTCTGGCTATCCTGAGGCGCCTTACGTTCTGTGCAAGCACCCCCATGTTCATGGCTAACCCTCCTCCCGTGGTGAACGTACCATAAATATACCACATATCTAATTCTTGTCAAGTGGGATACTAAGAAGTGAATCCGCAACGAAGGCGAACCCAATCCATCGCCTTATAGAGGGAGCCTTTCGGAGATCGGCCATCTTTCCTCCCGCTCCAACGGCTCCAGCGGTTCTAACGGCTCTAACCGTCTTTCAGTCCAATATCTCCTCTTTAATGTCCAACCTCCTCCCACAAACGCTGCAATAGTACGTCTCCACCCACACCCTCACCCCATCCCTGTTGATCTTCTGTCCCCCATCATAGCGGACATGTTCCTCGCAGTTATGCTCTTCCACTTTCTTGCTGTTTTCGCGGTCTTCCATACTTTTACCTCCCTTGTCATTGTCGGGCGTTCAACGCCGTTGCGGGGTTGTCGGGGTAATCGGGCGGCGGGCCGGGGCGTTTGAGGAGCGGCAGGGGGTTGAGGACGCCTGAGCGGTAGAAGGACTCCGTCAGTTCGATGCAGACCCATTCCTGTGTGTCGCAGTCGATGAGGCGGCGGGCGATGGGCTGGATGAGCTTTCGCTCTATGAGGCGGGCCATGTCCCGCGCTCCGGCCCAGGGCCGTCCGGTGCCTGCGAGCAGGTGGTCGAGGAGACGGTCCTCGTCGTAGATGAGAAAGATGCCTTTATGCTTGAGGCGGTTTATGGCCTCTTTGAGCTTCTGGCCCATGATCGTCCTCAGGATGGGCGCCGTTGGTGTTTTGAAGATTATGATCTCGTCGAGCCTTCCCAGGAACTCTTCGGGGAAGTGTTTCGCGAGGAGTGCGTAGGGGTCTGACGGGTCGTCGCTCGCGGAGAAACCCAGTTTGACCCGGTCGATGTCGCGGTGCGCGAGGACGTTCGTGGTGAGGATGACGACGCAGCGGCGGATGTCGAAACGCTCTCCCATTCCCGAGGTCACCCTTCCTTCGTCGAGCATTCCAAGAAGAAGCCTGTGCACATCGGGGTGCGCCTTTTCTATCTCGTCGAAGAGGATAACGCCGCTCGATCTCTCCTCGAGCCACCTGGTGAGAAGGCCGTCGGCCGTGCCGAAGGCGGAACCGTAGGGCGTCCCGATGAGCTTGTGCACGCCGTCCTGCCCCGGGTACTCGGCGAGGTCGATGTGGAGAAAGTCCTTCTGGCTCCCGAAATACTCCCGTGCCAGGGTCCGGGCAAGCTCCGTCTTGCCGACGCCCGTGGCGCCACAGAAGAGGAAAGTCCCCAGCGGCCTCCCCGGGGCCGTCTCCCCGTACCTTCGGGAGACCAGGGTCGAGACGACCCTGCCCACCGCGTCCTCCTGTCCGATCACCTGGCTGTTGAGAGCGTCCTCGAGGCCCGTCAGGTCCCTCGTCGTGCCCTCTCCGAGGGCGCTCATCATCCTTCCTGTCTGGCGGGAGAGGACCCGGTAGAGGTCCTCCGTTCCCATCACGTCCCTGCCTTCCCTTTCGACGAGACCCGCGGCGCTGTCGAGGAGGTCAACGCTCTTGTCGGGCTGGGTGCGGTTCGTGAGGTGGCGCTCCGTTGCGTGCCAGGCCTCGGAGAGGACATCGGTCCCGATCCGGATCCCGTGGTGGCTCTCGAGGCCTCGCGCGTGGCGCGCGAGGATGGCGAGCGTCGTCTCCCTTTCCGGCTCTTCTATCTTTATCTGCTGAAAGCGTCTCGCCAGGGCCGGGTCCCGGGTGATGTAGCGGTGGTACTCACCCGTCGTCGTGGCGCCGATGACGGAGACCTTCGATCCGGCGAGGATGGGCTTCAACATGTTCGCCGCATCCATGGGCGCCCCTTCCGCCCTGCCCGCGCCCCAGAGCAGGTGCGCCTCATCGATGAAGAGGATCGCCGGCTGACAGGCCTGAAGGGCCTCTATCACCTTCGATACCCGTTCTTCGAACATGCCGCGCAGTGTCGTCCCCGCGAGGAGGCTCCCCATGCTGATCTCATACACCCGGGTCCGAAAGAGACGTGCCGGCGCGAGGCGCCGGGCGATGCGCCGCGACAGGAGCTCGACGAGGGCGGTCTTGCCGACGCCCGCGGGGCCGGTGAGCATGGCGTTGCGTTTCTTCTTCCTCAGAAGGACCTCGAAGAGGCGGTCGATCTCGTCGGGCCGGTCGGAGAGGTCGTCGAAATCCCCGTTTTCGGCAAGCTTCGTCAGGTCCCTGCCATACTGGAGGAGGACACCGTCGTTGCGCAGGGCGCGCTGCCCACCGAGCAGGGTCTTGCGATGTGCCGCGTAGCCGGCGTGCTTCGCGCATATCGCGAGGATCGTCATGTCGATGCCTGCGGACTTAAGGGCCCGGTATATGCGGTGGTCCGGGCTGTCGCAGAGAATGGAGAGGACGTCGTATGCCGTCACGGGTTTCCTGCGTGTCTCGATGACGGTTCGGGTGAGGAGGCGCCGGTCCTCCTCCACGCGGTCTTCTATGAAGCCTTCGACGGCAAGGGAGAAGATGCTTACCTTCGTCTTCGCCTGCGCGAGGAGCTGGGCGAGGCTGCCATCCTCGTCGTGCATGGCCCAGACGAAGAGGATCCGGGGAAGGGTGCGTTCGCCGTCCGGGTAATACCGGCCCACAAGTTCACAGAGGTCGCTCAAGGTCATCGCGCCTCTCCTTCCGGGCCGAAAAGGGCATTGTAGTCCCTCTCCAGGCGTTCGGCGTCGCGTCTTATCTCCCCCGTGCGGGCCGCAAGGTCGGCCCTCACCCTGTCGTGACGGTCCGGGTCTTTAAGGATGGCCCGCTCCCTTACCCTGTCCTCATCCTCAAAGAGGGCCTGGAGTTCCGCCTTCGCGGCGAGCACCTCATCCTCGAGCAACTTCACTTCCCTCTGGAGCCATGTGAGTTTCTCCGGGAGAGTTTCACCCTGTATGGTGAGCCGCTCGTCGACCTCGACCCCCGGGTTGCCCAGGATGGCCTCGACGCGCGTAAGGGCGCTCTTCAAACCTTCCAGTGAGCGCATGTCGTGGAGCATGTACCCCTCGGGATAGCCCAGTTCCTCGGGGCGGACCTCGAGGGCGGCGAGCAGCATCTCCTCAAGGCGTTCCTTCTGGCCCTCTGTGAGATGTCCGTAGGAGGGGTGGTGCATCAGCCTGTCGGGATGCAGCAGCCTGCGTATCTGACGGAGCACCGTCTTGCACTCTTTCAGGTACCGGTCG
The DNA here is from genome assembly GCA_012719415.1 of Syntrophorhabdus sp. NCBI lineage: Bacteria > Pseudomonadati > Thermodesulfobacteriota > Syntrophorhabdia > Syntrophorhabdales > Syntrophorhabdaceae > Syntrophorhabdus > Syntrophorhabdus sp. The sequence goes on along the minus strand of JAAYAK010000315.1, from coordinate 19,535 downwards.
GGCTCGACCGTCTTCCCCTCCGCGCCCGTTTCCCCGGAGATCCTCACGAGGTGGGGGGCCAGGGCCGCGTCGGTCTTAAGCCGCGTGAGCTCGAGCTGTCTTTGCGCCTCCTCTCTCTCTATGTGCTCTTCGATGTCTTCACGGGACCAGCTGGGGTTCACCTTCTTGAGGTTAAGGCGCATATCGCGCCGTTCCAGCATGAGGGCGGCCTCCCTGAGCCCGATCTCCTCCTTTCCGAAGAGGGAGAGCCACTCGCGGCGGGTGTGGGCGTTCCTTATCCGCTGGTTCTCGATGAGCAGGTAGACGTCTTCCAGTTCCTGCCGCAGAGATACCCACCGTGCCTTCTCGATGGCGTAGGCCTGCTGCTCTTTTTCGGTGCCTTCCACGAGAAGGAGGAATTCCTTCCGTGCCCGCGCCGCGAATTGGGAGACCTCCGCGCCCACTACCGAGTGGAAATGATACCTTCCCATGAGCATCTCTTTCACCAGTTCCCCGAAGGTGGAAGGTGTGTGCCCCTCGAGAAAAGGCCTGCCGGTGTCGAATGCCGGCGCGTGGCGGGCGGCAAGGTCCCCGATGAGTCTATAGAGGTCCTCCCGGGGTTGGAACCGGGCAAGGGCCTCCCTCAGGTCATGCTCGTTCCTGTCGAGAAGAATATCGGTCAGGCTTGTCCCGTCCGCCGCTCTCCAGCCGTTCACCTCGTGGGCGAAAAAGCGTTCCCATTCGGCTTTCAGCACGAGCGCCAGCGTTCGGTAAAGGTCAAGATGCATGAAAAGGCAGAAACGGGCCACGTCCTCCACCGGCGGGAAGACATGCCATCCCGCGTAATCCCAGAACCGGCGGGCACTGTTCTTCTTCAGGGAGCCCACCGTTGTGCCGTCTTCGAAAGCAAGGGCCTTTTCGTGGTCGCATCCGAACATGTCGTGGGTGATCGCCTTCTTCTTGCCGTCGGCCCGCCAGATGTTTCTCTGCCATTTAGTGACGGCGGGGTTCGTATGAAAGGACCGTATGACCGCGTCCATGTCGTCGCCGAGTTTGCTGTAGGGTGTCATTTTCCATCTCCTTTCCTTTTCAGCGGAAGAGGGTCGCAAATGAGCGGTTTCCTTCTAATCGTATATTATTCTTGTCGCTTCCGCGAGAATTCTCTTTACCGTCGCGGCGATCCACCTGCCCGCCTTCGAGTCCGGCCAGATGAGGTAGATGATAAAGGCGTAAAAGCATGCACTGGCGCAGAGATACCAGAGAAACGTGAGCGGACCTTTCAGCGCTTCCGCCATCGCGCGTACTCCCTCCATGAAAAGCTGGGAAGGGGCTTTGCCAAGGCGATGAAGGGCCAACCGTCGTGTCCTTCTGTTCCTACCCATCCGGCAGAGGCGCTCCCAGTGCGGAACGAACACCTTCTCTTCGCCCATCAGTTCACTCGCCAGGTATATGTACCGCTCGTCGGAGAGTACGAGGGCGACGAGAGCCTCGGCGGCATCGGACGCGCGCCTCTCGTCGAGGACGGTCCGGGGGACATCCTTGTAGATGGGGTCCTGGTGGATCTCGTACATCCCATCCGACGTTGTAGGATAAAGGGTGCCCTCGGAGACAGACATGGCGGGATTGGGCTCCAATCGCTCTGTATAGCCGACCACTTCACTCCGCATGACCACCTCTGTGGACGTGATCTCTTCCCGTATCCAGGCGATGAGCCTGTGGTGTCCCATGTTCCCCGGTCCTCTCGTGTGTTATCGCTTCTCTTCGGCGCGGGGCTTGCGGAAGGCCTCCGCCTGCTCCCTAAGATCGTTGCCAGCGTCCCGTCGACCCTCCCCATCGAGGATCCGCGCCACCGCTTCAAGGCATTCGGCGCAGATGAGCCGGTGCTCCTCGAGGGGAGACTCTCTCAACTTGTTAAAGGCGATCCAGTAGCTCTCCTCCACACCGGCAAGGTCTTCCCGTGTGGAAGCCCCGGCCGCAAACCGCAGGGCATCCCTGTATGCCTGAATCCCGTACTGTATTTCTTCATCTCTTGTCATGGTTACCTCCATTGACGGATCATAGAGCGTTTTCTAATTGGATATCAGTCAAAGTCCCGTGCACGCAATGGCAAAAGAGAAGGTGTATCATGCACAAAGTGGGGATTGCGGGGCGAAGAACGGATGGCAAGAGAGGTCAAAGCCCCTGCCCTTTCCCGTGATGGTCGGAAGGGGCCACAACCCGGGCCGGCACCCGATAATGGGAAGGGGCAGGGAGACAGAAGCCTTAGAATGAGGGCACGCAGAATGGTGGTGCGGGAGGCATTGGAGATGATGTTGTGTTCCTTGGGGGTCGGTCCCGGTGTCGATGATGCCCATCAGGTCAGGGCGGGGCGAAGACCGACGGAGCCGTTGCCGATCCGTGCCCTGTCGAGGACGCGGGCGTGGAGTGCGACCTGTTGGCGGTACTCTTCCTTCCCCGCGATCTTCGCCGTGACCATTGCCCGGTTGTTGTATATCCTCAGGTAGGCCCTGTGCTCGCTTACCCCTTCGCGGAATATCCTCGTGCCGCCATCGTTCCCCGACCGGGCCGTGACGGTGATAAGGTCTTCCCTGTCCGTAAAGAGCCAGCCCGAAGGGGCATGGTCATCGGGCGGGGTTTCCCAGAGGAACCCTTCGGGCAGTATGTGAAGGGCGGCGAGGACCTCCCCGGTCTCGATGCTCCTCACCTTTATGGTCCCGGTGATATCCGATGTCGCGAATCGTTTTCCATCGGGAAAGGTGACAATCTTTCTTATCCGGTTCTCCTCAAGGAAGTCGTCCCGCCACAGGAGCCGGTGTATCCGGGTGTCCCACAGGGCGATGTAGTACCGGCCCCGAAGAATGATACGCGTTTCGCCGGGCGACAGGGATGGGAGTCCGCCGAATGTGACGATGCCGTCCACGTTGCCCGGCTTTTCCGTCAGGGGTTCCCCGTCTTCCCGGTCCCAGAAGTGGAACCCTCTCAATCCCGCGGCGATCACCTTTCCCAGCGACGGGATGCAAAGGATGTCGTTGATGTAATCGTTGTGGTCGCATGTCCTCAGGAGGTTGCCTGTTCGTCCGTCCCGGAGCGAAAGGAGAGTCCGGTTCGCGGTGGCGAGGACCTGTCCGCCCATGCAGAATGCCTGGAAGGGGTCCATGCCGGCGAGAGGGAAACCGGAAACGGGGGCGCCCGTTCCAAGGTCGTAGGATCCCAGAAAGCCTGTGTGTCCCGCCACTGCCATCAGTCTTTTTCCGTCCCCGGTCACGTAGAGGGCACAAGGGCCTCCCGTTTTTTCTCCCAGGGGGAAACCCCCTTCATGCCGACCCGTCGACAGATCATGGATGGCGACACCGTTCTCGGACGGCAGAACCAGATGTCTCCCGTCGGGCGTGACTGCCATCACCGGCGCGCCCTGCGGCAGGTCATCCCAGAGTTCCATTCCGGGAACATCGAATTCCCTGAGACATCGGCCGCTTGAGAGCTCCCAGTATTTCACCGTCCCATCGAGCATCGTCAGAAGCGCTTTGCCGTCCGGAGTCGCCAGGAGGTCCCTGACGGGTTGTCTGGCGGGGAATGTCCTTGCCGGGCTTCCGGAAGCCGGGTCGACGAGGCGCACCACGGATTCCTCCCGGGAGATGGCGATGCGTCCATTGATGGTGGCGATCCTGCTAAACCCGCCCGCGTAGCCGTGGTATTCCCGGCTTGTCGACAGGGAGGCCGTCATTTCCTGGCTTTCCATGTCCCACACGTCGATCCAGCCGTGGCGGAACCCCAGGCAGAACCGCCCGTCCTCCGTCAGGGACTCAAGTTGCATCGCGCCCGAGAAGGTGTTCGTGTACAGGGTCTGTCCCGTTCGGATATCGATGACGCGGATATGCGATAAGGGATCGACAGTCGACAGGTCTATCTGGTTTTCGATCAGCCGGGAACCCCTCAGCGCGTACCATGCCCGATAGGGCTGTTTGAGAGACGGCATCGCGACGGTGTAAGAGGTGCCCGGCCCCGTTACGTCCCGTACCTCGACCCTGTCGGTCCAGTTCAGAACAACTGACCGGCTGTCGGGACTGAAGCCAACGATCGCCGGCCACCTGAACCCCCGGCGGGCCTGGTGAAGCATGTCCTCCGACGTGACGTTCCATATCCGGACCGAGTGGTCGTCGCCGGCGGCGGCGATCTTCCCGCCGTCGGGGCTTACGACGAGGGAACTGATATGGCTTCCCTCGATCCGGAACGTTCGGACTCTCTTTCCTGTGTTCACTTCGTAGACGAGGGCCTCGGACCTTTTGGAGTCAGGACCTTTCCCCCTGAAGAAACTCCGGACATTCCAGTTCTGCTTGCAGAAAATATGGTCGTCGTTGCAGTGCACGGGATCGCCGGGATGGTCGGACAGGGTCGCCAGGCAATCGCCCGTTTCAAGGTCCCAGACCTTCTTGGTGCCGAAGAGAAAGGCCGTTATCATGCGGTTCGTCCGGGGTGTTGTGAAGATGCCCGAAAGGGTAGGGCCTCCGCAGGAGAACGTCCGTACGCATCTTCCGGAGGCCATGTCCCACAGGCGAACTTCACCCCTCGAGGTTCCCGTGAGCAGGTGGGTGCCGCCAAAGGCCCCCGCGAGCGCGGCGATCTGTCGTTTGTGGAACCCCGCGTCGTGGGTGAGACGGCTCTCCGGGGCGGACCTCTTGAGGACGCCGGTCACCACCTTAGCCGGGAGATTCCCGGGGCGAAAGGATACGACCGAGGAAGACGACGGTGTTCCCGCTGTCTTACGCATCATTATCTTTCCCGGTCAGCATCGGGCGCGGGCGGGTCTCGATCCTGTCCTGTCCGTCCGCAAGGGCACGGGTATAACGGCCCGCGACGCGCGCGTATTCGTCGAGGCCCTTGAGGCGCGCCTGTACGATCGCCGCATTGTTGCGGGTCATGATATAGGTTCCTCGTCTTTCGTCAGCCAGGGGTACGGCACCAAGGACCCTGCCCTCGCTGCCTTCTTCGACGAGATGGAGCAGGTCTTCCCTGTCAGTCCATACCCAGCCGTCCGGGGCGTGCTCGTCGGGCGGCGTGAACCAGAAGAAGCCGTCATCCACGTTCCAGAGGGAGCAGACGAGGGCCGTGCTCTGTCTGTCTATGATCCTCACGGTCCCGTCGCTGAAGGAGACGAAGAGCCGGCTTTCGTCGGAAGAGAGCGCGAGCCCCGCCACCGGACTCCCTTCAGGAGGCCGGCAGATCTCACGTTGCCCGCTTTCGAGGTCCCATCGCTCCAGCCCTCCCGCATAGGTGCCGATGACCACATGACGTCCGTCGTTCTCGACGGCCATGGAGAGGATCGAACTGCCCACATTGATAGACCGCGCGGCCTTGAACGTGGAGAGGTCCCAGAGGATAATAAGGCCGTCACGGCCGCAGGAAACAAGACCCCTTCCCCGGGGGAGAAAACGAATGCCCGTGATGATGACGGAGAGATTGCCGTACTTATGTGCGTGGTCCGTCAGCGTGGCAAGAATATCGCCGGACCGAAGATCGCAGACGAGTATATGGTTCTTCCCCTGGCGACGCATCGCCACGCGTTGCGTGTCTTCATCTATCGCGGTGGTGTCGATGTCAATGTTTCCGGCCGTGTTATGGATCTTGAGACAATTGCGTTTTTCCGTGTTCCAGAGCTTCGGCACTCCGTGCCGGGTGAAGGTTGCAAAGGAGGCGCCTGATTCCAGCGGCAGGACGCAGGCGACCGCGGATGAGTAGGCCTGTAAGACCGCCCCGGGCTTCTCGTTGCCGCTCTCGATGTCCCAGAATCGAACTCGGCCGTCATCATGCCCGGTGGCAACAAGACGGGCGTTTTCGAGAAAGGCGACGGACGTTGCCCCCGGGAACTTCGCCCGTTGGGAACCGTCCGTGAGGTTCCACAGCTTGACCGTATCGCCTTTGTCACAGGCGGCGAGATACGTGCCGCTGCTGGAAAGGGAGAGATGGTGCACGCTCCGGGTGGAACCGATGGCTTGCAGGCACTCGCCCGTACCGATATCCCAGATGTTGCATGTCCGGTAAAAGCCCACCGTATAGAGGGTTTTTCCATCCGGCGAGAGTGTCATGTCGGTGACGAGCCTCGGACCGGTAAACTGTTTCTCGATAGCGCCCGTTCCGCTGTCCACCACGAGGACGGTCTCCCCGGGGCCGCAGCAGGCCACAAACCGTGTTTCGTCGGAAGAGGTGGTCACCTTGTAGGGCTTGTGCGGTTCCAGGGAATAGAGCCTCTTCCGGGCGCCGGTGCGAACATCGAAGCAGGAAAGGCCATCCCTTCCGGCGGCCACAACCTCTCCATCCCCCGCAAGAGCGATGTCCCAATAATCCCCGCTCGCGACAAGAGAGGGCTCGCCGATGCCGGGGAAGTTCCATCGAAGGATATCATGGTGTGAGTCCAGTGTCAGCATCGTGTTGCCGTCCCGGTTCACAAGGATCCTCATGACATTGTTGATCCCTGCCGCGGAATGTTCGCAGGTACCCTCGGGAAGGGACCATACCCTGAGTGCCCAGAAGCTGTCGCTGCTTGCGATATACCTGTCATCGGGGCTCACCGCCAGGCCGGCGACACGTCCATGATGACCTTTCAGGACGAGGATGCAGGCGCCCGTCGCGCAGTCCCACAGGCGCAGGGTGCCGTCATCGTCGGTCGTGACGGCCCGGTCCGCGTGGTTCATAAAAGCCGCCCGCACCACCTCGCCGGTATGCCCCCGAAACACCATGAGGCACTGACCGCTGGCGATGTCCCACAGGCGGGCCGTTCCGTCGCGGTTGGCAGTGATCAGCCGCGACCCGTCGGGCGAGACCGCCGCTCCGTGATACCAGTCCGTGTGTCCCCCTATGCGGTGGGTGGTCCTTCCCCCGGGGACAAGGGTCCCCAGCGCCTCACGCACGACGTCATCGGATGCCCGCCGTACCTTCCCCGCTTTGTCCGAAACCTTGAGTTCCTTCATGACCTTCCTCTAATCGTATATCATTCTTGTCGCTTCCGCGAGGATTCTCTTTACCGGCCCGGGAAGCAAGCGACCCTCCCCGGTCAGGTCCTTGCATCGCGCTATCAATGGGATACCAGTCAGGGCCCCCTGCAGGCAATGGCAAAAGAGAGGGGGCGTCATGCACAAAGAGGGGACGGCGTGATGTTGACTTTCGCTGTCGATATATGCGTATATATATAACGAAGTTGCGAGTGAGCCGTTACATGAATTGAGGACCATGAACATTTTGCGCGGGAAGATATCTGAGCTGACGACATCGGGGAACATGACGCTGGTGGGCATCGACGTGGATGGAACCAGGATGACGGCGATCATGATCGGAACGCCGGGAAAGGTCTCCTATCTGCGCATGTCGGGAGATGTTGAACTCCTGTTCAATGAAGCGGCGGTTTCGATAGGAAAGATGATCGGGGGGCAGATGAGCCTCAACAACCAGCTTGATTGCACCATCGAGAGGCTTGTGACGGGGGAGATATTGACGCAGGTGATACTGTCCTTCAGGGGTGAACACCTGACCTCCCTGATCACGACGATGTCGGCGAGGAGACTGGACCTTAAAGCGGGCGACCGCGTGACGGCCTTCATCAAGACGAACGAAGTGATGCTGAAGGAGCCGGACGAGGCAGGGAATGGAGATTGAACTGTCGGTAAGGAAAAGGCTGTTCACGGCCACGGGAGAGTTTCCTTTCACCGCGGAGCTGAGCATCTGCTCCGGCGAGATGGTGTCTTTCTTCGGTCCGTCGGGTGTGGGCAAGACGACGATGCTGCGTATCATCGCAGGCCTGACCGATGCCGAGGAAGGGTTTGTCAGGGTTGGCGGACAGACGTGGTTCGATTCGAAGGACGGGACGAACCTGCCGCCTCGTCAGCGCAAGGTCGGGTTCGTGTTTCAGGAGTATGCCCTGTTTCCGAACATGAGCGTCCGTGAGAACCTGCGCTTCGCGCAGCCGAAGGCGGACAAGAAGCACATCGACGAACTGCTCGGCATCTTCGGGTTGTCGAATCTGCAGCACCGCAAGCCGGGGTTTCTTTCCGGTGGCCAGAACCAGAGAGTGGCTATGGCGCGGGCCCTGGCACGCAAGCCGGATCTCCTGCTCCTTGACGAGCCTCTCTCTGCCCTGGACATGGAGATGAGAAGCACCCTTCAGGACGAGATCCTGGAGGTCCACAGGCTGTGGGGGATCACGACGATCCTTGTCAGCCACGACCTGCCGGAGATATTCAAGCTGTGCAACCGGGTGATAGGGTTCAGGGATGGACGCGTCGTCGATGACGGCAATCCTTATGATATCTTCGGCCGAAGCAAGGTCAGCGGCAAACTGCAGTTCGTCGCGGAAGTGCTGAAGGTAGAGAATGAGGACATCGTGGACGTGCTGACCCTCCTTATCGGGAACTCGCCCGTGAAGGTCGCCGTGTGCAACAACCGGCAGGAGACGTTCGTACCTGGCGACAAGGCCCTCGTGATCTCCAAGGCCTTCAACCCCATCATTCAAAAACTGAATTCCAACGGAAAAGGAGGCAATTGAGGAATATGAAAAGAAAACCCGTTGTTATCGGAACGGTCCTGTGTCTTCTCCTTCTCTTCCTGGGCGCGTCCCTGGTGTCGGCCCAGACCCTGATGATCGCGTCGGGGGCCGGATACAAGAAGCCCGTCACGGAGGCGATGAAGTCCTTCGAAAAGGCCACCGGGATAAAGACGGACGCCGCCTTCGGGAACATCCAGATGGTGGCGAGCCAGTCGAAACAGACCGGCGAGATAAGCTGTATCATCGGCGACAAGAAATTCCTTACCGCCCTCGGTTCCACGGTAACATTTGTTTCCTATGAACCGATAGGAAAGGGCATTCTCGTCCTCGCCTACCGGAAGGGCGTGAGCCTTGACAGGGTGGAAGACATGGCGTCGGACAAAGTGAAGACGGTATTCATGCCGGAGGACAAGAAGGCCATCTACGGCATTGCGGGGACGGAAGCCCTGAAGTCCTATGGCTACGCATCAAAGCTCGCCGGCAAGATAACCCAGGTGGCCACCGTGCCCCAGGTCGTCTCCTACCTGCTGGCAGGAGAGGCGGACGCGGGGTTCATCAACCTCACCGAGGCCATGGCGAACAAGGACCGGTTGGGCGGCTATATCGTCGTGCCGGAAGACAAGTACACCGAGATACTCATTGTCGCCGGGGTGGTGAAAGGCTTTCAGAACAAGCCGGAAACGAAGAAATTCACCGATTATCTGAAGACGAAGGAAGCGAAGGATATTTTCGGGAAATACGGCGTAAAATGATATGCCCCACGTACCGCTGACGGACTACCTGACACACCCGGCCATCGCGCTCACGCTCAAGGTGACCCTGCTGGCGCTCATCGTGCAGCTCGCGGCCGGTCTGCCCCTTGGGTTGTACCTTGCCGGAAAGAAGAGCCCGGTGAAGACCGTAGTCGAGATCATCACCACCCTGCCCATGATCTTCCCGCCGATGGCTCTCGGGTTCTTCCTGCTCCTCATCCTTGGCAAGAACGGGCCTCTCGGACGTTTCTTGATGGAGGTGTTCGCCTTCAAGATAATATTCACACCCTCGGGGGTGCTCGTCGCCGTGTTTGTAGTGGGTCTGCCCTTCATGGTGAAAAGCGTGCAGGCCGCGCGGCAGCAAATGGACGGCACGCTGATCGAGGCGGCCGCCACCCTGGGAAAGACGCGGGCCCAGACGCTGTTCAAGGTTGTCCTTCCCAACATCAAGGGCGGCATCGTGACAGGGCTCCTGCTTGCCTTCGGACGCTCCGTGGGGGAGGTCGGCATAAGCCTCATGCTCGGCGGCAACATCGTGGGGCGCACGGAGACGCTGTCTCTCGCCATCTACAACGCCGTTTTCGAGGGCGAGTTCTTGAGGGCGGCGATATTCTCCATCATACTTACGGTAATAGCCATCGCCGTGCTCCTTGTCCTCAACACGATGAACAGAAAGAGGATCCCGGGCCTCGGCATTTAACGCCCCGGGGTGTTCTATCCTCGCTGTCCTTTGACGGCCCGGCGACATGTCGGCCCTGGCATCGGGGCCGACATGCGGCACTCTCGCGGATCGTGCCGGAAAACTTCCTCACTTAGGTATTCTCGCGATAATGGTGAACCTGTTCCGGTTCAACGCATCGTCATGCACGACGCGCCCATGGCACTCGGTCCAGGCGTGCGCGGAAAAAGGGAAGGGCCTCACTCCGATGCAGTGGCACACCGGCAGGCCCGTGCGCCTGAGGAACGTGAAGAGCGCCAGCGATCGAGGAAGATGGTCGAGCCGAGCCTTCCCCAGGGGAAAGAAGCTCTCCGCCGCCGCGAAAGCAGTGAGGGCGCGTTCGAGTGCCTCACCCCCAGCGTTGTCCCCCGAGGTCTCTCCGGGGTATGCCATGGCGAGGGCGCTGTTGTAGGTGGTGCAAAAGCCCTTGCGCGACAGGGAGAGCCTTGTTCTCACAAGGCTCCACCATGCCCTGAAGGTGAGGAAGCGCTTCCAGGCGCGTGTCGCCCGCGGCGCCTCTTCTCCTGCGGGCGCCTCGGGCGATTCCCTCATCAACCCCCTGGCAAGGCATTTTTCGGAGAACGCGTAAAGATCGTCCTCTATCTCTTGTGGCGTTCCGGAGATCTCCTCTCCGAGTCGTCGCAGACACTCGTCCCTTCCACGCCCGGCGATGAGCTCCTCCCACATGAGCGAAGCGACGGGATCGAGGGCGAAATAGGATTCCGAGCGGATGTCGAGGATGATAACCCGGTCCCCTACCCTGACGTGACGGATATGGGAGGGCACGTGATGCCCCGTGTTGAGGTTGCCTGACGGCCTTGTCCGGTCCATCCCCCTCCTCGATGAGATCCGCGTTTCACATGGCGCGGAGCGGCGCGCAGAGGTTATCGTGCATGTCGGGAACGACACGCTGTCCGAACTTCCATCATCCGAAAGCACTGTCATTGTACCACATCCGGCCGTGACCCGACATCCACTGCTGTCCAAAATAATCCATTTCCCGGAATACCCTCCTTATGGAACAAGGGATGAGGACAGGTAGATCCTCCATTCCGGACGAGGTTGGTCTCTTCTTTCGTGCGGTCAGGGTGGATTGGTCATTGGTCAATTGGTCATTATCTTTCTCATTGGTCATTGGAATTTGGTCATTGGTTATTCCTGTTTCCCTGGATTGCTCTGGAGAGTCCGCGTGTCCGTTGCAGTAGACGTATCTTGGACAGATGTGACCCGACGTCCATGACCGGGCGGGATGTTGCAAAGACAGGGGAAAAACTGGTATCATTCCCATACGATAAATGGTCCAGATGATTCGACGATCTTGACAGGCCCGTCAGTCTTTACGGAGGAGACCGGATATGGATGTTCAGCCTCGATGCCACGATAAGGTTGTGCAGATGATCAGGAAAGGTGTCGACATCCCGAACCCGCTGACCCTGGATGTGGGTGACGAGGTGAACATCGATCACATATCGGGGACTGACGTCAGGATCTACCCCGGGTGCAGGATCTACGGTGCGAGGACGGTCATATCCGCCGGTGCCAGGATCGGCTTCGAGGGGCCCGTCACCATTGATGATTGCCGGCTGGGACAGAAGGTGGAACTGAAGGGGGGCTACTTCGCTGGGTCTGTCTTCCTGGACAAGTCGAACATGGGCCTCGGCGCTGAGGTGCGCGAAGGCTGCATCATCGAGGAGGAGGCCGGCGGGGCGCATTGCGTGGGCCTGAAGCAGACGATACTCTTTCCTTTCGTGACCCTGGGGAGCCTCATCAACTTCTGCGACTGCCTGATGGCGGGAGGGACGAGCCGCAGGAACCACAGCGAGGTGGGAAGCTCCTATATCCACTTCAATTTCACACCCGACGGCGACAAGACGACGCCATCCCTCATCGGGGATGTCCCGCGCGGGGTCATGCTCAACCAGCCCCCCATCTTCCTCGGCGGCCAGGGGGGTCTCGTGGGTCCCATCAGGATGGGGTATGGGAACGTGGTCGCCGCCAACTCGGTGCTGAGGAACGATTTTCCGGCAGACAACAAGCTCATCGTGGGAAAGACGCATTCGGCGAAGACGATGGATGTCAGGCCGGGGACCTATCCGAACCTCCACCGCATCATGGGGAACAATGTCATCTACATCGCCAACCTGGTGGCGCTGGAGCAGTGGTACCTGCACGTGCGCCGCCCCTTCCTCGAGGCGCGTGAGTTCGGGGACCTCATCTTCTCGGGGCTCATGGATACGCTGACCCTGGCGAAGACGGAGCGTCTCAAGAGGCTTCGGATGCTGGCGGAAAAGGCGCAAAGGCCGGAGCACGGGGCGAGAGCAGGGAAGGACGGCGACGGGAGGAGCGAATTATACGAGAGGTTCGGAGAGATGGAAGGGATCTTCATGTCCCCGCCGGAGGACGACCTCGCGGGACGGTCGCGGGACGGTTTTCTCGCCCTCGCCGGGAAACTGAAGAGCGCCGGCGGCGCGGACTACGTAGAGACCGTACGGGGGTTTGATACCGAGACCTCGGGCAAGGGCACGGCATGGCTGCAGGAGATCGTGGATACCTTTTGCGGGAAGGTGCAGGAGCTGCTGCCGTCCCTCAACATGTTCGGCAGATGAGGCGGAAAAGGTGCGAGGCGAGTGAGGGGTGATCATGGGTAAACTTTTTGGTACCGACGGTGTCCGGGGGGAAGCGAACCGGTATCCGATGAACGCGGAGATAGCCTTTGCCATCGGACAGGCCGTGGTCTATCTCCTGAAGAAGACGCATGATCGTCCCCGGATCGTGATCGGGAAGGACACGCGCATCTCCGGGTACATGCTCGAGGGCTCACTGGAATCGGGGATAACCTCCATGGGGGGCAACCCCTATCTCGTCGGCGTCCTGCCGACGCCGGGGATAGCCTTCATAGCCCAGAGCATGCGCGCCGACGCGGGGATCGTGATCTCCGCCTCCCACAACCCCTATCAGGACAACGGGATAAAGATCTTTAACGGCAGCGGCTTCAAGCTCTCCGACGAACAGGAGGAGGCCATCGAGGAGCTGATGATGAGCAACACCCTGCACGGCCTCGTCCCGCCTGTCCGGGAAATGGGACAGGCCTTCCGCCTCGAGGACGCCCACGGCAGGTACATCGTCTTCGTGAAGAACAGCTTTCCCCGCGACCTCTCCATCGAGGGGATGAAGATCGTCCTCGACACCGCCAACGGGGCGACGTACAGGGTCGCTCCCGACACCTTCTGGGAGCTGGGTGCCGACATCGAGGTCATCCACAATGCCCCGAACGGTATCAACATCAACGACAGGTGCGGCTCGCAGCACACGGAGGACCTCAGGCAAAGGGTCGTGGAGACCGGCGCGGCGGTCGGGCTCGCCTTCGACGGGGACGGCGACCGCCTCATCGCCGTCGACGAGAAGGGGCGGGAGATAACGGGCGACCAGACCCTTCTCATCTGCGCGAGGATGCTGAAGGATCAGGGCAGACTGAAGAACGACCTCCTGGTGAGCACCGTGATGAGTAACCTCGGGCTCAGGGTCGCCTGCAGGAAATATGGTTTCAGGTACCACGCGTCGAAGGTCGGCGACCGCTACGTTCTCGAGGACATGATACGCCTCGGCGGCGTGGTGGGGGGAGAAGATTCGGGGCACATGATCTTTCTCGACCATCACACCGCGGGTGACGGCATCATCACCGCCCTCCAGCTTGTCGCGGCCATGGTCAGAACAGGCAAGCCCCTGTCGGAGCTGGCGAAGTGGATGGACGTCTATCCCCAGAAGCTCATCAACGTCGATGTCAGGAGCAAACCCGATATCGCCACCATACCCCAGGTTATGGCGGTGATAGAGGGGGTCGAGAAGGAACTTGGCGACGAGGGACGCGTCCTCGTGCGTTATTCCGGCACCCAGAACATGTGCAGGGTGATGGTCGAAGGACCGACCGACGCGGTTACGGAAAGGCACTGTGCCGAGATCGCGGACGCGATCAGGGCCCACCTCGGTTAGAGAGGCGGGAGCTTCCCGCGCGTCCGCGCGTGGCACGGAAGATCAAGGAAATGAGCGGTATTGAAGAAGCAATTGTGGGTCTCATCGGCGCGAGAGGCCCCCTGACGGGTTTTGAGATCCAGAAGGAGATGCGGACGGACAGCCTGCTCCTGTGGAGGGCGTGCAGGACCTCAGATAGACTCGAGGTCCGGTCCCTGGGCAGAAGGTACATGAGGCTCGACCGCCACGTCGAGGGTTTCGCCCGCCTCTCCCCGTCCATCCTCCGGGAATTCCTCACCTACTGCGTCGTCGGCCTGTCCGGCGACAGGGCCACCCTCGAGGACAGGTGCCTCGCGTTGGGTGAGCGGATCCGGGAGATAAGCAGACTCAAGTTCGACCGCGCCCGCCGGATGGTCCTTGATGTCATGGACGAGTACGAGGACGCGGCGGAAATGGCCGGCCGGATGTGTTTCATCATCGCCGGGGACATCGTGTACGATATGGCCCACGATGTGCCCCGTCCGGAGCGCAGCACGGGAAAGCTCGTGCGCGGCTCCGATATCGACCTCGTGGTGGTCACCGATGACGGGGTGGAGGACGGGCCCATAGGCAGGCTCGATGACCTGATATACCGCAGGAAGTACAGGATGCTCATCGACCCCGCCGTTAACGAGGAAGTGGACTACAAGATAAAGAGGCTCATGCGCGTGAGGGAGCAGGCGGCTTTCGACGACTTCAAGCGCATGGTCGCCATCAAGATCCTCGATGAAGGAGTGTTCCTCCACGGGAGCGAGGAGATCTTCCGCGCCGTCAAGGACATCATCCGGGAAAGGGGCCTCGACAACCGCCTCGCGGAGCTTGAGGACCGGGCACAGGTATTCAGGTCCCGGGCCGAGGTATCCATTCTCGACGGCAGCCTCGACGGGGAAAGGATACGGGAGACCCACCTTTTCTACTCCGCGGAGGAGTTCGAAGAATTTGAATGACCCCGGATGCCCGGGGAAAGACAAGAGGTGAACAACATGCTGATCGGCATAGATGTGGGCGGCACATACACGGACGGGGTCCTCTTTTCGGAAGGGTCGGTCCTTTTGAGCGTCAAGCATCCGACGGACGAGAACGATCTTGAAGGCACCCTCCTGTCCGTGCTGGACGAGCTCCTCGCGCGCGGGGGCGCGAAGGACGTGCGCAGGATAGTCCTCTCCACCACGCTCGTCACCAACCTCCTCGCAACGGGGCGGGGGGAGCGCACGGCGCTTATCCTTCTTCCCGGCAGCGGTCTGCCCTTTTCAGCCTACAGGATAAGTTCCGACACCTATTTCCTGAAAGGGGGCATGGATTTTCGCGGCAGGGAGATAGAGCCCCTCGACGTGAAAGAGGTGGAAGAGGTGCTGAGGAAGGTCCATGATTCCGGTATCGAGAGGGTGGCCGTGGCGGGGAAATTCTCGAATCGCAACGACGCCCACGAAAGGATGGTCAAGGACCGCCTGGCGTCCCTGTACCCACACATGGATGTGTGCACGAGCAACGAAATCGCTGGAAGGCTCAATTTCCCGCGGCGCGCCGTGACCTGCTATTACACGGCGATGACCATGAGGGAGTGGAACCGCTTTGCCGACAGCATCGAGGCCGCCATACGGGCACGGGTGCCGCGAAGCGACGTTCACATCCTGAAGGCCGATGGCGGTACCACGACCCTCGAGGCCAGCCGGAAGCGGCCCTGTGAGACGGTGTTCTCCGGGCCGGCCGCGAGCACGATGGGGACGATGGCCTTGAGCCTCGAATCCCTCAACGCCGTTTCCGTGGACATCGGCGGAACGACCTCCGACATCAGCCTCGTCATCGAGGGAGCGCCTCTGTATGCCTCGAAGGGGGCCCTCATCAACGGCCACCTCACGCACATCAATGCCTTCGCGGTGCGGTCCATACCACTCGGCGGCGACAGCCGCGTGTACGATGAATCGGGGGAATTGCGGGTGGGCCCCATGCGCCTCGGTCCCGCCGCCTGCCTGGGAGGCTCTGAGCCGACGGTGACGGATGCCTTCAACCTCTTGAACGGTCTCCGTCTTGGAGACACCGATGCGTCCCGAGAGAAGCTCGAGTCCGTCGCCAGGCGTCTCGGCACGTCCCTCGCGGAATTGTGCCAAAAGGTGGCCGATGAGGTGGTCGACAGGCTGGAGCGCAACATCGAGGAAATGTTCGGTCTCTGGGAGGATGAGCCTGCCTACAAGGTCTGGGAGGTGGTGCACAGGAGGAAGTTCGAACTCCACCGGGTGATCGGGATAGGAGCGGCGGCTCCCGCCATCGTGCCCATGCTGGCCAAGCGGATGGGCGTCGAGCATTTCCTGCACCGCTACTCCCCTGTCGCCAATGCCCTGGGGGCGGCCGTGGCGCGGCCCACACTCGCGGTGGAGGTCCACGTCGACACGGCCCGGCGGACCTACACGGGTTCGCCGGGAGGGTTGAGGGGTGCCGTCGAGAAACGCAGTTTCCAGCTCGAAGACGCAAAAGAACTGGCGCTGAATTGTCTCAAGGAGGCAAGCCGCGAACGGGGGCTTGCCGATTATGCGGACGAGGCACATGTGTATCTGGAGGAGCAGTTCAACATGATCCGCGGCTGGGAGCAGGAAGGCAAGCTCTTTGACGTGGGGATACAGATCGCCCCCGGATTCATTCATGAATACAAGGGGGTGGCATAGATGAAAACGACGGACAGACCCACGGGGGTCATATTTTTTCCCGCCTTTGACTGGGCGATCAGCCCCACCCATCCCGAGAGGGAGGAAAGACTTCTCTATACCCGGGACCAACTCTTCGAGGAAGGGATCATGGACATGCCCGAGGTGCGGGAGTACCATCCCCGCCTTGCCTCGGCAAAGGACGTCTCCCGCGTTCACTTCTGCGTCCCTGATGTGGAGAGCCGCGTGACCGAGGCGCACATGGTATCGGCGGGATGCGCCATGGTGATGGCCGACGCCTTTATGCAGAAGGAGGTGAAGAACGCCTTCGCCATCATCCGCCCGCCCGGCCACCATGCCATGACCGTCGTTCACGGCAACCGTGGTTTCTGCGACATCAACAACGAGGCCGTCATGGTGGAGTATTTGCGCCGGACATACGGGATCAAGCGCCTGGCCATCGTCGACACCGATGTCCATCACGGCGACGGCAGCCAGGAGATATTCTGGCACGATCCCGACGTCCTCTTCATATCCTTCCACCAGGACGGGCGCACCCTCTACCCCGGCTCGGGATTCACGAACGAGCTCGGAGGGCCGCTGGCCCACGGCACCACCATAAACATACCCATGGCTCCAAGGACGACGGACGAAGGCATCCATTATATAATGGATAACCTCGTCCTGCCCATACTCGATGAGTTCAAGCCCGAGCTGGTGATCAACTCGGCGGGGCAGGACAACCACTACAGCGACCCCCTGGCGAACATGAGCTTCACCGCCCGGGGTTATGCCATCCTGAACCAGAAGCTCAGGCCCGACATAGCGGTCCTGGAAGGCGGGTACTCCGTGGAGACGGCACTGCCCTACATCAACATGGGCATTATCATGGCCATGGCGGGGATCGACTTCTCCAACCTGCGCGAACCGGACTACAATCCATCCCGTTTCAAGGAATCGACGAAGAACATGGACTATATCCGGTCCCTCGTCGCGCACCAGCTTGCCGCCTTCCGGGAGAGGGAAAAGGTGGTGGAGGCGAACCGCAAAGAAGGCCGCGAGTTCTACGGCAGTTCCCGGAGCATCTTTTATGACACGGAGTACCTCCAGGAAGAGCAGCGTCTCGACCTAAGGATGTGCCCGGACTGCTGCGGCTACCGCCGCATCTCGTCATCCTGCGTCCACCACAGCGGCCGCAGTTATTCCGTTTTCTGCGTCTCACTGCCCGCCGCCTGCTGCCCCGACTGCGCGGCGCGGGCACGGCAGGATTACGAAGAAATGAAGAAAAGGCCCGGCTACGGCTACCTCTACCTGCAGGACAGGATAAACGATGAATACAAGACCTTCGAAACGAAAACCGGGCGGGAAAACACGTTATGAAGACTGTTCCGGGTCGCGAGTTAAAGACCTGGCAGGCTGTTGATAAAGTCGCCCCCATCCGGTCCGTCTCTCGTCATTCCGGCGAAGGCCGGAATCCAGAAAGGACTGGCAGCATACGACCGCCTGACACAGAACGGTCTCACGGCATTTCCCCTATCGTGCTCTCGCGGTATTATCTTTTGTGTGTTCTTTGCCGTAACAGGACTCTTCCTGGATTCCGGCCTTCGCCGGAATGACGAAGCAAGGGCGGCGTCGCCGGAATGACGTAGAAAGGCATTTTGCCAACAGTCTGACAGGACCTGGAACGGCCTTTAAGGTTTTTGACCCGCAGCCCGCAACATTTCTTTTGTGGAACTTTTTTTCCGTTCCCTTGTCTTACCTTGAAAAATGATGAGGAGACCGAAAATGAAAAGAATCCTGAGCGCAGCAGTTATTCTGACCCTTCTGGCGACCACCGGTCTGTGTTTCGGGGCGGACAATGTGAAGACGACCCCGCAGGAGTATTTCAAGTATGCCGGGACGGCAGCCGACCCTTCCTACCAGGACTATGTCGCAACGAGCTCCCGGAGCGAGAAAGGCAAAAATAGCAGTAATTCCGGCAGCTACACGGCTGAGCGCGAGAGGATCAAGGAGCGCGTGAGGAACTCCCCGCGGTACACCGTGCCGCAGATCAACCACAAGGGGACCTACGGACAGGCGAAATAGGACATCATAATGAAGGACAAAGGAGAAAGACCATGAAGAACACGGTTTTGAGAACGGTCCTGACAGTTGTGGCGATCATCGCGCTCGTTATCTGCAGTTTCGGTGTTTCATCGGCGCAGCAGAAGAAGAAAGGCCCGGCCCTGCAGCAGCTTGAGCAGGCGGCGGGGAAGAAGATCGAGGACGTGAAGGTGCCTGCCGTGCCTGAGCCCACCCCCGTGAAAACGAAGGAGGTCCAGAGATCCACATCCACGACATCCTCCTTCGACGTGAACACATCGACATCGACGAAGAAGAAGTAAAGACCTTTGACACAAAAAAAGGAAGTGACGAACCATGATAGGTCCGTCACTTCCGGTCATTTTCGAACATCCCCTCTCAGGCGGTTATCCCATGTGTCCCCGGTATATCACGCTTTCCGTATGGAACACAAAAGTCCTTTCCACTCGGGGTATCCCATGATGGGCTCCCGGGCGTTGCAGTCGGTGAGCCTGTTGCAGTTCCCCTCTTCCGGCCAGCCGTGGGGCACGAGGACAACGCCCTCCATGACCCTCTCGTCGACGGAGGCCTTCATCTTCACGAAGCCCCTGTCCGTCTCGACGATGACGTCGTCACCGGTGGCGACGCTGTACTTCTTCGCCGTCTCGGGTCCCAGCTCCGCCTTGGGGTAGGGGGACCAGTTCTGGACGGACTTGACGTTGTGGAGCATGGCGTTGGTGTAGTAGAAGTCCCTGACGCCCGTCGCGAGGACAAGGGGGTACTTCTCTCCCAGCTCTGCCCAGCGGCGGCCCTGGGGGCTCTTCGAGGGCTCGAGGTAGGTGGGC
>JAAYAK010000314.1 GCA_012719415.1 Syntrophorhabdus sp. | reverse complement strand
CGATTCCTGAGAAGTAACCGCCCTTTTCTATAATAGAATCTCCCATCCTGTTCAACGCTGTCTCGTCAGAGACGGACGCACCGTCTTTATCGCCATCGCGACCGACCTCTCCGTATATGCGACAAGCTCCGTCATGACGTACCATAACGGCCCTCCGGCGGATGCGTGGGCCCTGGCCCACCTCTTGATGTTGCATGCTGTTATCTTGCATGCCACGGAGAAGCAGACCTTTGCCAGCCGGCGCAGACGGATCCGCATCATTCCGTGAGCACGTTTGAGTTCCGAGTTCGTTCCCTCGATCCCTGTTCGAATGCTGTATCGGTCCTTCCATTCACGGGTGTGCTGCGCAGCATACATCTCATCCCGCAGGCGGATTTCCCGGGATATATCCAGTCGGAAGTTGCCGACGCTGTCGCGTGCTTTGCATCCCCGCGCCCTGTGGTTGGGGGTGCGAACAGGGCACTGGTCGAGCATCGCACAGGACCGGCAGGTATCGCCGTCGAATATGGCATGGAGGGAACGCCGCACGGTGTTGTTTCTGCTCAGCACGCGGTGGTCTATCGGAGCATGGCCCATGGGACAACGGACCACCCGACCCTCGTCATCAAAGACAAAGAGGTCCCTGCCGATGACATCGTCGCCGAGCCTGCTGCGGTTGACGGGAGCCATGAGCTCTGTACCCCTGTCGACGATCTTCGATGCAGACGGCACGGAAGGATATCCTCCGTCGGCAAAAAGTGTGTCCGGTTTGAGACCGGCCGTGTCGAGCCGTTCAATGACGTCAACAGCCTTGCCCATATCCGACCGGGCAGCGCCATGCACCTCGTAGTCGGTGATGATCTCCGGCTTTCCGTCATTGCCGCAGGTCTCGGTCACGTGGACACTGTATCCCGATCCCTTGTGCCCGAAGGACGCGTCCGGGTCATAAGGGGATTGAAGGGAAGATCCTTCAAGCCTTTTCTTTAGATGTACGGATGTACCGTTCATGCCGCAGTGTTCAGAGAAGAGGCGCTTGAGCAGGAGATACGGTTCATCGGTGCAATCCTCAAAGAGGCATATGAGGTCATGAAGATACCGTGCCAGTTCCCCGAGCCTCACCGTCTGCTCAGAAAAACCGAGTCCGAACCAGCCTTCGGGTTCCGATGAATACCAGGTGCGTATTGCTTCGGGTACCCGCGCCATGCGCTCGGTATCAAGGCTTTTGAGAAACAGCGTGAGCGTGTCCGAGAACAGGGCAAGCCTTCCCTTGACCCTGATGTTCGATACGACACGTGTCGAGTCGAGCCTCTGATCGCTCACCGACAGGCCCATCTTCCTTATTGCCGAGTCCCTGACAGTATCAAATATATCGCGGATAAGTTTCATCCCGGGGTCTGTTGCTGCAAGACGCCTGCGGAACTCGACAAGGGAACGGCGGGAGAGATAATCCTCGTCATCGTTCACGTCCAGGGCATAGCGCCACCGGATGTCAAAGCTGAAGGTATCGAGGGCCTCCTGGTCACCGAGGTCGTTCCATTCCTCAAGGAGACACAGGCCCAGAAGGCGGGCGACGCTGAAGTTGGGCCGGCCGGTAGCGCCGTATAGAATTGCATACCGGTCTTCGTTCCTGAACAGAATGGGGAGTATTTCATTTCTGAACAGCTCAGCCCATGAAGACTCGAGACGCTTGCGCAGGGATGGTGATACCCGGGTCTCGATACCAAATAATCTCTGTTGGGGTGATGTTGGTTTATACATCTGCCATTATATCACTATTGTAATAGTAGTACAACCATAAATATCCTAATCGAGTTACTTCTCAGGAATCAGAAACCAATAAATCCCGAAGCCTCAGGATAACGATCAGTGAATGCGAGAGAGGGGACTTGAACCCCTATGGTGTTACCCGCTGGATCCTAAGTCCAGTGCGTCTGCCAGTTCCGCCACTCTCGCGTGCTTTAATAATAAAGGATAACTCCTCGCCCTGTCAAAGCAAATGGCCGCGGGGAAAAGCGCAGGAGGGGGCATGAAGTCTGTCAAATTGAAAGTTACACTTTCAATCAGCAAGCGGTAGGTGGGAACCTGTGTGCGTGGCCGGGACGGGTCTGGAAGACCAGGTACGCCGTTGTTGCTTTTTCAATTCTTGATGACAGGCGTGCCGAACCACTTTTTCGCGATCCTGTCGACGGTCCCGTCCTTCTTCATCTCGTCGAGGACCTTGTCGACGGCATCGCGGAAGGCAATGTCCCCCTTGCGGAACCCCACCCCGTACTGCTCGATGCCGAAATTGTCGGTGAGGATGACGAAATCCCCCTGCTTGTGTGCAATGATATAGCGGACCGCGACCTCGTCCATGACGACGGCGTCGATACGCCCGGCCGCGAGGTCGTCAAGGGCACGCTGATTGTTCGGGTAGGCGCTTATCTCCTTGAGGGTGTTCACGGTCGCGGGATCGCGCCGAAGGGCCCTTTCGCTCGATGACCCGAACTGATGACCGACCTTCTTGCCCGCGAGGTCCGCCTTGCCGCGGATCTTCGATCCCTTCCCGACGACGAGGGCCTGGCGGCTCTCGAGGTAGGGCTTCGAGAAGATCATCTGCTGCTGTCTTTCGGGCACCATGCTGAGGCCGCTCCATATGACATCGACGTCCCCGCCGTTCAAGGCGGGAATGATCCTGTTCCAGGCGATGGTCTTCGGGGTGATGGTGAGGCCGAGCCGCCGGGCCGCCTCCCAGGCAAGATCGATGTCGAAGCCGATTATCTCGCTGCCGCCCTTCTCCCTGAACCCCATGGGTGGGAAGGAGGCGTCGAGGCCGAGGACGATGGTTCCCCTGCCCTTTATCAGTTCGAAAGACCTGTCGGCATCCCCCGCCCGCGGGTTCTGCGCCGATGCGAAGACGCACAAGACGAAGCTCAGACAGACCATCATGATCGCGGTAACCCTTTTCATGGATCCCTCCCCTCCGGTTGTGGTGGATGTTTACTGACGGTTCCAGTATATCCGACAGGGGCTTGCTTTGCAAGCGGTGCCCTTCGGGGAACGGGTCGACGCGCGAGCGTCTAACGGGTCTGCCCTCCGGGCAAACGGGGAGAAGATATCTATTGATCTTGACCCATTCGCCCGTTTGCGCGCGGAGCGCGCAGACCCGTGTGCCCGTCAGGCACGAAGTGCCGACCCTTCCCCCCGGGGGAGGTTGCCGCCGACGCTCCCATGTGTTATCTCTATTACATGATACAGATATCTGTGAGAAAGGACCGGGAGATGACGCATCGTTCAGAAACAATGATGGAAAGGCGTGGCGGGGTTGCCGTGAAGAGGCTTCTCATCATCTTCGTCCTCTTCACTTCCATTATGGCGGGCGGTGAGGTATGGGCACAGAACCCCTTCACCAGCACGGCGTATGACCCGGTCTTCATCGGCGAGGAGAGCGAGATCGAGATCGGGAAGAGCACGGATGAGCAGCTCAGGCAAAAGTACAGGATCTCGACGGACAGGCAGCTCAACGAGCGGATAGCCGCCATCGGCCAGAAACTCGCGGTCCGCTCCGAGAGGAGTAACCTGAAATACAGCTTCACCGTCATCGATGACGAACTGGTCAACGCCTTCGCGGCGCCGGGCGGATTCATCTACATCACGACGGGGATATTGAAGAAATTGAAGAACGAACACGAGATTTCCGGAGTGCTCGGCCACGAGATAGGCCACGTCGTCCACAAGCACTCCCTGAAGGCTCTTCAGCGCCAGATGCTGGCCCAGTTCGGGCTTTCGATCATGGGAGCCATGCTCGGGGACGGAGGCCTCTCGGGCTCGCTCATCGTTAAGGCGTCGGAGATAAGCACGAGCCTTTTGCTCCTCAAGAACTCGCGGGAGAACGAGCTTCAGGCCGATGCCGAAGGGGTGAGGATCATGCATGCCGCCGGGTACAACCCGCGGGCCATGATCGACATCCAGAGGATGCTCCTGAAGGAGGCCGGGGGCAAGAACCCTCCCGCGATCATCTCCACTCATCCACCCTCACAGGAAAGGATCGACGCCATCGAACAGGCGATACGGAACATGCGGTAGTCTCGTTGAGTTCAGGTCCCTGCCGGCAGTGGAAGGCATGAGGCTCCGCGACGATTGACTTTCCCCATGCCATCGTGTAGCACTAATATGGTCCTGCCGCACAGGCCGAACATCACCAGGGGGACGATATCGATGAACGAAAACTACACTGTGTCACGTTACATTCTCAGCCGTCTGCAGGAGATAGGCGTCAAGCATCTCTTCGGGGTGCCCGGAGATTATGTCCTCGACTTCCTTGACGCGGTGGTTGACAGCCCCATCGAATGGGTGGGGACCTGCAACGAGCTCAACGCGGGTTACGCGGCGGACGGGTATGCCCGGATGAATGGTGTCGGGGCCGCTGTTGTGACGTACGGAGTGGGGGGCTTGAGCATTCTCAACGCCGCAGCGGGGGCCTTCGCGGAGCATGTGCCCCTCGTCATCATCAGCGGGGCCCCGCCGGCGGGGCGCAGGGAGTCGGGCGCCCTCGTTCATCACCTCGTCTCCAATTACTACCTCCAGCTGGAGATATACAGGAAGATCACGGCCGACGCGGCCATACTGACTAACCCAAACACCGCTCCCGATGAGATAGACCGGGTCCTTGGCAACTGTGTTAGCCGAAAGCTGCCCGTCTACCTGGAGGTCCCCGCGGACATCACGCACGCCCCCTGCCGGGCCCCGGGCATTTTCCCCGGCGCGACACCCCCTGTCTCGGACGAGGATAGTCTGACGGAGTGCGTGTCGGAGATCGTGGAGATGCTCGACAACGCCGATCATCCCTTGATGCTGGCCGGCGTGGAATTACTCCGTTTCGGTCTCGGGGCCGACGCCCTTCGTCTTGTCGAAACTGCGGAGATACCCTTCGCCACCATGCTGAGCAGCAAATCGGTCCTCCCCGAGCTCCATCCCCAGTTCGCGGGCATCTATCAGGGAGGATGGAGCCGGCAGGTCGTCCGCGGGCAGGTGGAGTCGTCCGATTGTCTCCTTTCTCTCGGTGCCTGGATAACGGACCTCGACACGGGCCTTTTCAGCATGAACCTCGACCATCGCCGCATGGTCTTTGCTGAGAGGGGTGAGGTCCGGATCGGCAACCATTACTATCACCAGATCCAATTGAAGGACCTCATCCGCACGCTGACACTTGCGGCCCGCCCCCGCTCGTTCCTGAGCTCTCATCCGGCCGAGGCCCTCCACCCCCGGAAACCCTTCGTGGCGGAGCCGTCGCAGGCCCTGACAGCGTCGCGGCTTTACGAATGCCTCGATGATCTCCTCGACGACGGGATGGTCCTCCTGTCGGAGCCGGGCGATGCCTTCTGTGCGGCGCCGGAGTTCCATATCGAGGAGGCAGAGAACTTCATCGTCCAGAACTACTATTCCTCCATTGGCTACTGCACGCCTGCCGCCCTGGGTGTCGCCATGGCGCGTCCGGAAAAACGCCCCGTCGTTCTCACCGGAGACGGCGCCTTCCAGATGACTGCACAGGAGGTCTCGACGCTCATCCGAAGACGCTGCCCCGCCGTTATAGTCCTCATCAACAACGACGGCTATCTCGTCGAACGTCTCCTCCATGAGGACGGCCCTTACAACGATATCCAGATGTGGCAGTATTCCAGGCTTCCCGGGGTGCTTGGCGACTGGTCCGGCGCCATCGGTTTCAGGGTGTCCACAGAGGAGGAACTGGCCGAGGCCATGAGCGTCGCCGCGAGAGAAAAGGACAGGTTCGTTCTTATTGAAGCCTGTCTGCCGAAAGGTGATTGTTCTGACGGCCTGCGTCGCCTGGGCGAATCATTCCGGAGATCGCAGGACAAGAAATGAGGCGGGACGCCGCGGGTCACCTCGCGAGTCCTTCGGATCCGCTGAGCCTGTCCGTTGTTTGTGCTTGCAAATTTGGTGAAATTGCAGGAGAATGAAGCGGCGAGACTGCGGGGGACCCCTCGCGGAACACCTGCATTATACCAACAACAAGGAGTCTGTTCTATGTCGTATACGTCGTGGAAGGGGTGTGCGCATCCCCGCGCGTTTCTGTTCCTCCTCATCGTCGTTCTTTTCCTCCTTCTCACCATTCCCGCACGGGGTCAGGTCGTCATGACGGAAAAGGGCAAGGAATTCGAGCCCAAGGTGCTTCACGTTCCTTATGCCTTCTACAACCAGTCCTTTGGAGCGGCGGGAGGATTCGTCTGCGGGTTGACCGGAGTGGGACAGAAGCAGATGAGCATCCTCGGGACAGTGATCGCGGGCACCAACGACGCCCTTGCCCTCTACATCGTCACGCGGGACGTCCAGGTCCCTTTCCTCACGAGGCTCTTCATCGACTCCGATCTCGCGCTGAGCACCTTCGGCAAGCTTCAGAGCTACACGGACGGAAACAGGGATCACATCGGCGAGCGAGCGGGCAGCAACGACTCGTCCTTCAACAACTACATTGAAGGACCGGGGAACGACAATTTCGCGCGGATGAAGTTCAGGTATCTTCTTCCCCTGGGCAGCGGCAGGGACGAGGTGGTAAGTTCCGTTGTCCTCGACAGGGGCCTTCTGTCGGAGGGGCGCGTGGGAGGGGATTCCTGGAACCCCCTTGTCAGCGGGAAGACGTTCTTGGAGATGAAACCGTACTGGAGGAGCCAGTCCGTCCGCTCCGACGACCGGCGTGTCGACAGGCAGACGAACGGCCTCGAGTTCTCGGTGTTCCGGGAGAACACGGACTTCCCGAGGAACCCCTCGAAGGGCAGCACGCTGCGGGCCCGGTACACGAGGGACTGGGGCCTTTTCGACAGCACGAACCCCTACGACGTCCTCGACGTGGAGTTCAGCAAGTACTTCTCCCTGGGGCCGTCGAAGATGTTCCGGCAGCGGGTGATCGCCTTCGACGTCTGGTCGGCGAACGTTTTCTCCTGGGACGACCACAACACGAGAAACAGCGGCCAGGCCGTGTACCACAGGCCTCCCCCCTATGCCGGGGCTATGCTGGGCGGCCTGTGGCGCATGCGGGCGTACCCGACATCGCGTTTCAACGACCAGGCTGCGGTTTACTACGCTTTGGAGTACAGGGTCATCCCCGAATGGAATCCCTTCGATAAGATCGACTGGGTGCGAAAGCACCTGGATATCGCGTGGTGGCAATGGGTGCCCTTCGTGGAGGCGGGCAGGGTGGCTCCCCGGTGGACCGTCGGTGAGCTTCACACGAAGATGCAATGGGACGCTGGCCTCGGCATCCGCGCCATGGCCAAGGGCCTCACGGTGCGCATCGACACCGCCGTCTCGAACGAGAACTGGGGCGTCCAGATGATGATCGGCCACCCCTTCCAGTTCTAGAGGCGGCTTAAACCGCTTGAACCGTTTCACCGGCTTGAGCGCTGCAACAGGAAGCGTTCCAGCGCCGCGCGAATAGAGAGGCCCCGCCCAACGGTTCTAACGTTTCTAACGGCTCTAACGGCTCTAACGGTTTCCCCCGGTTTTTGGCCTTGCAAAAGGATGTATCGGTATGTAATTGTATGGATATCGGCGCCCGAATGGAATACAACGGCTTCATTTCCAGACCCCTCACCGCATTCACGCTCGCAGTCATCGCCATCGTGGCGGTTCTTCTCTTCCCCGCCGGCCCTCTTCTCGCCGGCCCCGGGCCGTCGTCGTCATTCGACGAGATGATCAACAAGGAGAGATTGGCCGTTGATGCCACTCGCAGGGATGTCCGCGCCTACATCGCGGACCAGCCGGAGCGCATCAGCAAGATAAACGAGAGAGCGCGGGAGCTCAGCCAGGAGGCGTTCCGGCTCTTCGTGACCTACAACATGGAAGATAACAACCCCGTCGAGATGCGGGATATCCTGAGGCAGATGACGATAGTGCGCGACCAGGCCCTTCTCCTCGTGGCACCTGTTAAAGAGGAAGTGAAGTTCATCGAGGGCCTGAAGAAGATCGTCGGTACTCATGTGGGCGAATATGAACGCCTCGCGGCGGACGGTTCCCTGCCCGGGGTCCAGGAGAGCGCGAAGCGGTATGTCTCCGAGCTGAAGGAGACCGTGGGACTCCTGGAATCCGCCGAGAGCGTTGTCGAGATCATCCCCAATGCCGTCGAGCAGCTTCTCGGACGACTGGAACCACGAAGGGCGATGATCGGGGACGAACTCAAGGCGGCATGGAAGAAGTATTATCTTTCCCCCCAATTCGGCCAGAACCTTTTCTCGGCTGATGCCTGGAAGACGATGACCGTCGTTCTCAAGGGATGGGCGGACTTCTCGGCCTACTGGCTGATCCCGTACAGGATGAACAAGAACGTCATCACATCGACCGTCGCGCGATGCGCGATGTTCTCGGTTGCCATGCTCGTCGCTTTCCTGGCCATCCTGATACACCTGGGCAGAAGGCATCCTTCCCTGTCCCTCGTGCGTCACTTCCTGCCTTTCTGTTTTTACACGGCGCTGGGTCTTCCTCTCATGGTCGCCGGCGCGACGACGGTCGTCCCGCCTTTGAGCACGGTGACCTTCCTCGCGGAGATCGGACTGGCGGCCGGACTGGTCAGCCTGGGATGGAACTTGCGGCGCCTGTCGGCAGACGACCGGTCGGACTACAGGCACAATCCCCTGTGGCAGTACTGGGTCATATTCGCCGCCGGCGTGCTCGTGCAGCTCTTTCATTTCAGTGTGCTTGCCTATTCCCCGTTGATCGCTTTTCTGTTCATAGCCGCGGGAGTTTACTCCCACCTGAGGAAGAGACGGGACCAGCACATCCTGGACAGGAGACAGCTTGCCATAACGGCGTGGTTGTCGTACGTCCTCGCCGCCGGCACCCTTTTCGGATGGGGCAGCCTCTGCGTGCTTGTCGCCGTGGTATGGTTTGCCGTCATGTTGAACATCCAGCTTGCGACGGGGCTCACGGGATGCCTGAGGAAGATCCGGACCGTCACCGATTACGGCAGGAGCGCGGCGGGAAGACTTGCCGAGGGTGCTCTCTTTCCCATGGTCTTCCTCGGCCTTTTCGCCGTCACCATACTCTGGGTCACCCTCTTCATCGGCGGCATGCCTTTCGTGACCACGATCGTACAATGGCATCTGATCATCGGTTACCTGTCCCTCAACCTCTCCATGATCGTCGTCATCATCGCCATTCTTTTCGTCACGCGGTCCTTCGTCGTCATCGTCAACGCGATCATCACCTTCGTTGCGACGCGGTTGGGAGTGGCGGCGGGAGCGGGGGTGCTCACGTCTCTTCACGCCATATCGACGTACGCGATATGGTCGCTGTACGTCCTCCTGTCGCTCAAGCTGATAGGGGTGAGCGTGGCCCACCTCGCGATCGTCGCGGGCGGATTGTCCATCGGCGCCGGTTTCGGGCTCCAGGACATGATCAAGAACTTCTTCGCCGGCCTCGTCCTTCTTTTCGGCAGGTCGCTCCATCCGGGCGACGAGATCCAGCTTGGCGACGTGCGGGGAACGGTGATGAGGATAAACATCCGGAACACCGTCGTGCAGACCAATGACGACTCCACCATCTTCATCCCCAACTCGGACCTCATGTACAAGAACATCGTCAACTGGACGTACCGCGACCCCCGGGGCAGGGCCGAGATATCCGTGGGAGTTGCATACGGCTCCGACACGCAGCTCGTGAGAGATCTTCTCGCCAGGTGCGCCCTCTCCCATACAGGTGTTCTCAGGGAACCCGAGCCCTACGTTCTTTTCTGGGATTTCGGTGACAGCGCCCTCGTGTTCCGTCTGAGATTCTGGATACGGCGTCCCGTCCAGATGCGGGACAAGATATCATCGGCGATACGTTTCGAGATAGACAGGGTGTTCAAGGAGAACAACATCGAGATCGCCTTCCCCCAGCAGGACGTGCATATCCGCTCGGCCGAAGGCCTGGCACCCCGCCCAGCGCCTGATTTGGGGCCGGAGGGCTGAAATCGTCTATACGAGGCAAGACATGCTCAAGCAGGTAGGTTCTTTCGATCCCGTCCCGAAGGAGGACCTCCTCGGCAGGATCGACAGGCTCCGCCATTTCATGGCGGATGCAGGCATCGATCTCGCGTTGCTCCTGCAGAACGTCGACAGGTTCTACTTCACGGGGACCATGCAGAAGGGTGTCGTTGCCGTACCCCTTGACGGGGACCCCCTCGTCTTCGTGGAAAAGGGAACGGACCGTGCGGCCATGGAGACACCGCTCACGCTGACGCCTGTGAGGAACGACCGGGAGATCGGGGACATCCTCCGCGGCCGTCACCTCCTCGCGGGAAAGGTCGGTCTCGAGCTTGACGTGTTGCCCGTCGCCGTCTTCGAGAGGATGAAGAAGGTCCTGGGCTTCGAACGCTACCGCGACGTGTCGGGGCAGATCAAGGAGGTGCGGGCCATCAAGAGCCCTTTTGAGATCGAGCAGATCGTGAGGTCCGGCGAGATGTTGACTTGCGTCTTCGCGAAGGCGCGGGACGAGGTCCGCGAGGGCAGGACGGAACTCGGGGTCGAGGCGGCCCTCATGGCCTTGAGCAGAGAAATGGGACACCAGGGCTTTCTCAGGATGAGGGGGATGAACCAGGAAATGATGACGATGACCGTGCAGGCGGGATTCACGGGCGCCGTTCCCACCCTGCTCGACGCCCCGATAACGGGGATCGGGGTGACTCCAGCCGTCCCCCAGGGTTCCTCCTTCAAGAAGATCGAAAGAGGAGTCCCCGTCACCATAGATTACGGCGGAGGGTACAACGGGTATATCACCGACGAGACGAGGAGCTTCGTGGTGGGCGACCTGGCGGAGGCGTTCAGAAAACCCTATGAGACGGCACGGACGATCATAGAGGATGTGCTTGCCGTCGCGGGACCGGGGACCGATTGCCGGGATATCTTCCACCGCGCCGAGGACGTGGCGCGCGAGGCCGGACTCGGCGATTTCTTCATGGGACACGGCGAAGGCAAGGTGGCGTTCATCGGCCATGGCCTCGGCCTCGAGATCAACGAACTGCCCATTTTGACCCCGCGCCACGAAAGGATACTGCAGGAAGGGATGGTGTTTGCCTTCGAGCCGAAGTTCGTGCTCCCCGGTCTCGGAGCGGTGGGCATAGAGATCGATCTCATCGTGGGGCCGGAACGCGTCGAGAGGGTCACGACAGGCCCCTTCGACCTCGTATGCCTTTGATCTCCTCAACGCTTTTTGACGGACCCCGGCCCGTGTGGTAAAAGAAGAGATGCCTGTGAAATGGGGTGTCATCGTCATCGACCTGCAGGGCGACTTCACCGAGTGGAAGCGGGGCAGTCTTGCCGTGCCCGGGTCCGATGAGGATTATGTGAGAGATGTCGAGAATGCCACGCGGCGGCTCAAGGAGTCTGGCATCCCCGTTCTCGGCACACAGGACTGGCATCCTCCCGATCATGTTTCCTTCGCGACGAGCCATGCCGGAAAGGGACCCTTCGACACGGTATCCGTCGACGGGAAACTCCAGGTGCTCTGGCCTCCCCATTGTGTCCAGGGGACCGAGAACGCGCGCATTGTCATGGACAACAACCTCTTCCTTGCCGTCGTGAAGAAGGCCCAGGACCCCATGACCGAAAGCTATTCGGCCTTTCAAGCCGGGGGTGAGCTCGAGCGTATCCTGCGGGTGAACGGGATAGGCAGGGTGATAGTCTACGGGCTCGCCACCGACTACTGCGTCAGGGCCACGTCCCTCGACCTCGCTGCCGCCGGTTACCTGGTGGTTGTCATAGAAGACCTTTGCCGGTCCGTGTCTCGCGACACGGCAGCGGCCGCCGTCGATGAGATGAGGCGCGAAGGGGTGCGGGTCGTGGATACGCTGGAAGAGGCGATCGAAGAGATCCACCGGGACCGCAGCTAACGCCGGACCTGCTGTTACCGCAACGTGCCGGGGCGGGCGATCATCTTTCCATCCGCAAGTCCTCTATCTCATCTGGCGCCGCAACGAGTTCTTTCCTGTCGGGAGATCGACCCGGAGCCGGCGGATGTCGGCCTCGCCCGACCGGGAGAACGGTATACCGTATCCAGAAAATATGCTTGGGCTTCTATCCGGGACCGCGGGGCGCATAGCCCTGAGAGGCCGTTTGGTGGCCCGTGGCTAACTTGCGGTAATTGCTTATGGTCCATTTTTTTTATGGAATTTTCCTTGACACGAATTTGAACGTTCTTTAATAATGAGAGTACATGGGGGCAAATTCGGGGAGCAATCAGCTGCTGATTCAACCGTCACGTGATCTCTGTCTAGATCTCACCTTACCTGTTCGAACGACCCGCGGCGCGACTGATCTCAGTTAACGCCACAAGCTTGTGGCATAGGAGAGATCCATGCCCGAACAAATTCGAAGGATCCTCGGGAAGCATGGCCGCAGTCCCGATGAGTTGATCCCAATCCTGCAGGATGTCCAGGCGGCCTTCGGGTATATCGGAGAGCCGGCGGTCAAGGCCATTTCCCGGTATCTCCGCATCTCGGAAAATCAGATCTACGGTGTCTCATCATTCTACGCGCAATTCCGGTTCACCGAACCAGGACGCCACGGGATAAAGGTCTGTCTCGGGACGGCCTGTCATGTCCGCGGCGGCGGGACGCTGCTCGACAGCCTGGAGCACGGGCTGGGCATTTCCTGCGGAGAGACGACGGAGGACAAGCGGTTCGATGTTGACCGTGTGGCCTGCCTCGGCTGCTGCGCGCTTTCACCGGTGGTGCAGATCGATCGTGATATTTACAGCAGGATGACGGTCAACAAACTGACGGAGTTATTGAAAAACTATGAATAAACTCGCCAAGAAGATCGATACGGCAAAGGGTAAATGGGACAAGCTGAAGGACAACAGGGAGCCCATCGTTTACGTCGGCGCCGCGTCCTGCGGCAGGGCCGCGGGGGCCCTGGAACTCAAGGAGGCGGTGAAGGCCTTCCTTGACGAGAACAAGAAGTCCGCGCGCGTCATCGAGGTGGGCTGCATCGGGCCCTGTTACCTTGAGCCCCTCGTGGACATCAAGATGCCCGGCCAGCCCCGTGTGAGCTACAACAACGTGAACGCGAAGACCCTCCAGATGATCCTGAAGTCCCACTTCGTGAATGGAGAGCCCCACAAGAAACTTGCTCTCGGACACTTCGGGACCGATGATCTCGACGGCATCCCCCGTTTCTGGGGCCTGCCCATGCTGAAGCCCCAGGTCCGCATAGTCCTGCGCAACTGCGGTCTCATCGACCCCGAGGAGATCGACCAGTATCTGGCGGTTGACGGTTACCAGGGCTTCATGAAGGCGCTCAAGTCGACGCCCGAGGACGTCATCGCGACGGTCAGGCAGGCCGGCTTGAGAGGGCGCGGCGGCGCCGGTTTCCCGACGTTCAGGAAATGGACGGTCTGCAGGGAGTCTCCGGGCGAGCAGAAATACCTCATCTGCAACGCCGATGAAGGCGACCCCGGGGCTTTCATGAACCGGTCTCTCATCGAGTCCGACCCGCACGCGGTGCTGGAGGGCATGCTCATCGCAGGCTACGCCATCGGCGCGAGCAAGGGCATCGTCTATATCCGCGCCGAGTATCCTCTGGCCATCGAGAGGCTGAAGAGAGCCATCGGCCAGATGCGGGAGTACGGGCTTCTGGGGAAGAACATTCTCGGCTCGGATTTCAGTTTCGAGATAAAGATAAAGGAAGGGGCAGGGGCCTTCGTCTGCGGTGAGGAGACGGCGCTTATCGGGTCCATCGAGGGAAAACGGGGCATGCCACGCTCGCGCCCGCCCTTCCCGGCAATAGCGGGTCTCTTCGGAGCGCCCACCATCATCAACAACGTGGAGACCCTTGGCACGTTGCCGAACATCCTGAGGAACGGGCCCGAATGGTATACCCGGTTCGGGAAGGAGGGCAACAGGGGGACGAAGACCTTCTCACTCGTCGGCAAGATCCGCCGGCCCGGCCTCATAGAGGTCCAGCTCGGAACCACCCTGAGGGAGATCATCTTCGATATCGGAGGCGGCGTGCAGAAGCCCTTCAAGGCCATCCAGACGGGAGGGCCCTCGGGGGGGTGCCTGTCGGAGGAGTTCCTCGATCTCACCGTCGACTATGAATCGCTGGCCAGCGCCGGTTCCATCATGGGTTCCGGAGGGCTCATCGTCATGGATGAGGACACCTGCATCGTCGACCTCGCGAAATACTTCCTCGATTTCACCCAGAAGGAGTCCTGCGGGAAGTGCGTGCCCTGCAGGGTGGGTACGAAGCATATCCTGGAGATCCTTCAAAAGATAACCAACGGCGAAGGGACACCCGA
Source organism: Syntrophorhabdus sp. (assembly GCA_012719415.1). Lineage (NCBI taxonomy): Bacteria > Pseudomonadati > Thermodesulfobacteriota > Syntrophorhabdia > Syntrophorhabdales > Syntrophorhabdaceae > Syntrophorhabdus > Syntrophorhabdus sp. The sequence continues at coordinate 5,349 of JAAYAK010000314.1, read as the reverse complement.
CGACCTCCTCGCGTTGAGGACGCTTGGCGACACGATCAAGAAAGGGGCCCTCTGCGGCCTCGGCCAGACGGCGCCCAACCCGGTCCTCACGACCCTCAGGTACTTCCGCAACGAGTACCTGGAGCACATAAAGGACCACAGGTGCCGGGCCACCGTGTGCAAGCCCCTCATCGAATACCGCGTCATCAAGGAAAAATGCACCGGATGTCAATCATGTGTCCGGGTTTGCCCAACGGGGGCAATAACGGGTCCGAGGTCGGAACCGCACAACCTCGATCCGTCCAAGTGCATAAAGTGCCGTTCTTGCTATGAGGTCTGCCGTTACGAAGCTATCGCGGGCGACGCCATCGTGATCAGGACAGCGGAGAGTAAATCATGACCAGGGAGAAAAAGGTAACCATCACAATCGACAACAGGAAAGTCGAAGCAAAGGCAAACATGACCATCCTCCAGGCTGCTCGGGAGAACGACATCGATATCCCTTCCCTGTGTGCCCTGGAACATCTGCCGTCCTACGGCGCATGCCGCCTGTGCGTTGTGGAGGTTGACGGGATACGGGGTTTTCCGACGTCCTGCACCACACCGGTGGAGGACGGCATGGTGATCCGCACCGACACGGCGGAGGTGAGGACGCTCCGGCAGGAGGTCCTGAAGCTCCTCTTGAGCGAGCATCCGGCAAGTTGCCTGTTCTGCGAGGAACAGACGGACTGTAAGAACTTCCAGGGGACGATCCGCAAGGTCGGTGTCACCACCGGCTGCCGCTATTGTCCCAACGACGATATGTGCGAGCTCCAGGAGATAACAAAGAAAGTGGGGCTCACCGAGACGTCCTACCCGGTCTATTACAGGAACTTCCCCGTCGAAAAGGAAGACCCTTTCTATGACAGGGATTACAACCTGTGCCTCCTGTGTGGACGCTGTGTCAGGGTCTGCAACGACATACGCCTGAACGGGACCCTGAGCTTCAAGCAGCGCGGAAAGCTGACCACCATAGGGCCGGCCTTCGGACGCACCCATCTCGAGGCGGGCTGCGAGTTCTGCGGGGCCTGCGTCGCCGTGTGCCCCACGGGCGCGCTGTCGGCCAAGACCAGCAAGTGGGCGGGCAAACCCGACGAGATCGTGGAATCCACCTGTCCCTACTGTCCCGTCGGGTGCACCCTTGACCTCAAGGTGAAGGGGGGAGAGGTTGTCGACGTCAGCGCCGACTATGATTCGCCGACGGAGCACGGGCTCATCTGCGTGAAGGGACGCTTCGCGATCCCCGAGTACGTCCTGAGCCCCGACAGGCTCGCGCAGCCGACGATACTCAAGCCCGAGGGGCACGATCTTTTGCCCTGGGAGGGCGCCCTTGACGAAGCCGCGGCGAAGCTCAAGGCGGCCGGCCCGAAGGGTTCCTTCATCGTCGTCTCACCCCAGCTTTCCAATGAGGACCTTTTCGTGGCCCAGCGCTTCGCGAGAGAGGTCCTGGGGACGGAGGCGATCCTCTCGCCCGTCATGTTCGATCTCGGCAGCGACCTGAGGCCTTTCCTCGACCTTGCCGTGCTCTCGGAATCCGTGGACACCATAGACACGGCGGCGGGCATCCTGACCATCGGCCTCGACACCACGTACGGATTCACCCCCGTGGGCATTGCCGCCAAGAGGGCGGCCAAACGGGGTGCCGTCCTGGTCACCGTAAGCGCCGACGAATGCAATCTCGACATGCTCTCTGAAGAGGCCGTCCAGTCCGACCCGGCAAGGTGGCCCGACTTCATGGAGGGTGTCATGAAGTCCATGTCCGGCAACGGGACCCGGAAGAAGGCGGCATCCTCCTTCTTCAAGAAGGGCGACAGGAACGTTCTCGTCATCGGGCCCGACGCGATATTCTCGGCCAAGCGCGGGGAGATATTTGAGAGCGCCCTCACGATGAGGGACAGCCTCGGATGGAAGGTGATCGTATGCCATCCCTATACGAACCTCATGGGCATGCTTGCCATGGGCGCCTTTCCCGGTCTGAAGCCGGGAGGGATGAGGTCGGACGGGGCGCTCAAGCTCAAGGACCCGGCGGCCGTCGTCGACCTCAAACAGAAATGGAAGGTCGGTTATTTCATTGGCGAGGTACCCTCTCCTCAGATGCCCAGGTGCGATTACATCATCTATGAGAACGCCCTGCCCGCGCCTTCGGGGATCGACCCCGACCTTGTCCTTCCGGCGGCCCTGTTCACGGAGGCTCCGGGGACAACGATAAGTTGTGAGGGCAAGATCCTCGTTTTCAACAAGGCATCGGCTCCCTTTGCCGACTCAAAGCCTGACTGGTGGATCATGTCGTCCATCGCGGAAAGGATGAAGAAGGGCGCCCTGAAATACGCTTCTCTCGCGGCCATACAATCGGAGATCAGGAAGTCCATTCCCGGTTTTTCGGGCAAGGACCGACGGGTTCCAAGGAAAAAGGTCGCCATGGAAGGCAAAACGGCGGCGGCGCGCAACCCCCATGGGGCGGGCCGGGTGATGACCCCCTTTGAGACCTTCCGCGGTGTGGCCCTTCACGATCATGTGGCCGGCATGAAGGCGATAGAGGAAAGGAGGCGCAAGTGAAGAAGGTCATAGAACGGTCGATGATCGTCCCCAATATGCATCTGCTCGTGGTCGAGGCACCCGAGATCGCCTCCAAGGTGAGGCCCGGACAGTTCGTCATTGTCCGGGGCGGCGACGAAGGCGAGCGCATCCCCCTCTCGGTGGCCGACTACGATACCGAGAAAGGGACTGTCTCGATAGTCTTCATGGAAGTGGGAGCCTCGACGGCGGCCCTCGCGCGGCTCAACGCCGGGGACGCGGTGGCGACCTGCGTCGGCCCCCTGGGCAACGCGACAACCATCGATACATTCGGAGATGTCCTGCTTGTGGGAGGGTGTTACGGGATAGGAAGCCTCTATCCCGTAGCGAAGGAGTTGAAGGCAAAGGGGAACAAAGTGAGCGTCGTGCTCGAGGCGAGGAGCTCCTACCTGCTCTACTGGCTCAACAAGTATGTCCCGCTGGCCGAGAAGGTCTACACCATCACGCGGGACGGGAGTCTGGGTCAGAAAGGCCACATCAGCCGCCTGCCCGACGTCATACACGGGATGCCCCGGAAGCCCGACAGGATAATCGTCAATGGATGCACCTATCTTATGGCGCACACGTCGGAGGTCACGAAGGACCTTGACATACCGGTCGTCGTCAACCTGAATCCGATCATGATCGATGGCACCGGGATGTGCGGTGTGTGCCGGGTCACCGTCGCGGGGCAGATGAAGTTCGCCTGCGTTGACGGTCCCGAGTTCGACGGACACGACATTGACTGGAAGGAATTTCTCGCGCGCAGGAAGGCATACGTGACGGAAGAGGCGATCTTCTTCCGCAGGAGCGATGCACCCGCGCATAACGAAGGGAAGTGTGCCTGGCATGAATGAAGAAAAAACTCAGGAAAAGACAAGCAAGATAGATCTCAACCGGAGAGACATGCCGAGGCAGGCTCCGGAGATGAGGCGGAACAATTTCGACGAGGTGGCACTGGGGTATACGGAGGAACTTGCCCTGGCGGAGGCGTCGCGCTGTCTCCAGTGCAAGAAGCCGCGGTGTGTTACCGGCTGCCCTGTCGAGATAGACATCCCCGGCTTCATCGGGTGTATCACCAGGGGTGATTTCAAGGGGGGCATAAAGAAACTGAAAGAGAAGAACTGCCTGCCTGCGGTTTCGGGGCGGGTCTGTCCCCAGGAGTCCCAGTGCGAGTCGAAGTGCATCCTCGGCAACAAGAAGGCGGAGATCGCCATCGGTCGTCTTGAACGCTTCCTCGCCGACTGGGAGGCGGCACAGGGGAAGGTGGACCTGCCGCCGAGGGCAAAGCCCACAGGCAAGAAGGTGGCCATCGTGGGTTCCGGCCCGGCGGGGCTCACCGTCGCAGGCGACCTCATTCTCCTCGGCCATGAAGTGACCATATTTGAGGCACTTCACAAGGCCGGCGGAGTTCTCGTCTATGGTATCCCCGAATTCCGTCTTCCCAAGGCGATCGTTCAACGTGAGGTGGATTACCTGAAGGCCCTCGGGGTCAAGGTGTTCACCGATTTTGTCGTGGGAAAGACGCGGTCCATAGACGAACTGCTCGAGGAGTTCGATGCCGTCTTCGTAGGGACCGGGGCGGGGCTCCCCTGGTTCATGAACATCCCCGGCGAGAACCTGAACGGCGTTTATTCGGCGAACGAGTACCTGACGCGTATGAACCTCATGAAGGGCTACCTCTATCCTAAGTCGTCGACACCGGTCAAGAAGCATGTGAAGGTCGCGGTGGTCGGCGGAGGCAACGTGGCGATGGACTCAGCCCGGACGGCCCTGCGCATGGGCGCCGCGGAGTCGCATATAGTCTACCGGCGCTCCCATGCCGAGCTCCCGGCGCGTGCCGAAGAGGCGGAGAATGCCGAAGAGGAAGGTGTGATCTTCGATCTGCTCACCCTGCCGCTCGCCTACATAGGCGACGAGAATGGCTGGGTCAAGGAGATCGAATGCATTCAGATGGAACTTGGCGAACCCGATGCCTCGGGACGGCGCACCCCTGTCGAGAAGAAGGGCTCCAATTTCCGGATGCAGACGGACGCGGTGGTATGCGCCATCGGGAACAGCCCCAATCCCCTGGTGCCGGCGACTACACCGGGCCTTGACACGACGAAACGGGGAACGCTCGTTGCCGACCCCGAGACGGGAAAAACGACCCGCGACAGGGTGTGGGCAGGAGGCGACATTGTGACCGGAGCGGCAACGGTCATTCTCGCCATGGGGGCCGGCAGGAAGGCCGCTCGCGCCATACACGAGTACCTGACGACGGGATAACAGCGAAACACAGCTTGAGCCGCTTGAACAGCTTGAGCGTGGAGAAGACAAGAAAGGAAAATACGGTTTGGACTGCTTGAGCCGTTCGAACCGCTTGAACGTGCAGAGGACGCAAAGACCATCATCTCTTCTTTGTGTCCGATGTGTTCAGTCGCGACGCGACGTTGTGGAACGTGGGGGGGCGCGGAAACAACGGGGCTCGCAATGATGGGCCCTGGCTGTTGCACGAGGGGGGTTTTATATACGCGCTGTCATACGTTCAAGCGGTTCGAGCGGCTCAGGCAGTAAGGCCGGTCTCAGGCCACGGCCTGAGACCGTCACAGGTCTCAAGGTCTTTTCTGGCGAAAAGACCGTCACAGGTCTCAAGTCCCACGTCACAAGTCTAAAAACCAAAAAAACACTGCCGGGTCAACTGCCCTAGTCAACAATTGTGTTGACAACCTGTCCCCTTCCACCGTCTTTCTTTGGCGACCTGCGACCTGCGACCTGCGACCTGCGACCTGCGACCTG
>JAAYAK010000313.1 GCA_012719415.1 Syntrophorhabdus sp. | reverse complement strand
CCTTCCTTATAGTTACCCGGGAATGGCCCGTCTCCTTCTGTATCTGCCGGATGCTCTTCCCGTAGACCCGGTGCGCCGTCCTGATGTACTCGTACTGATCCATCGTTATCACCCTTTCCCTCCGGTACCGTCGGTCTTGTCTTCAAGACCAAACTTACCAGAGATCGTCTCCGGGGTGGGTCAATTTTCGGTGATCATTTGCCCGTTGGGTGGGTCAGTTTTAGGTTATCACAACCAGGCGAGAAAGGAGTACATGGTGGTCGATGTTGTCGATATCCTGAGAAGGCTTCAGATCGGCTCCTTTTCATGTGCTCAAGAATTGCCTTTCCCGCCCTGACTCATTTAGATGAAACTCCAAATATCTTCACAGAGTAAGTAATCAAAGGTTTTGATATGGTCTTTTAGTATGTTTTCCGTTTTCATATTGGGCCGAATATCGCAATAATAAACTCCGTCCAAAGGGTTAAGCTTTACTGTATACCCCTTGAAATGCCCTGGCAAAAAAGTCGCGTTTATTCCATACTCGTTCTCTCTGCTTGTATTCTTGCGTTGCACATCGTTGAGAAAAATGGCTATATGCGGAGTTACGGTTTCTGTCAGTTTGTTATAAAGAAATTTATCGACGAATATTTTGTCGATTCTGTCTTTGCTTGATGTCTTTATTGACCCGATGACCTTTATACTGTCTTTGTACTGGACTATAAGATCGTGTTGATAGCTCATATCGAACAGTTTTGCTCCGTTCATAAGGACAGGGACTTGAACCACCCCGGCCCGACAAGGAATACCTATTTCTTTGATGATCAACCGTACAAAATTCTCAAATAAATCGCCGTTTAATTTTCTTGCGCGGTTGGATTTACCGGCCGGTAGCGCATCAAGTGCGGCGCCAATACATTGTTGAATGGTGTAGACCGAGTGTAACAGAATGTTTCTTTGTTCGACATCTTTTGAACCAATCTCTCTTGCGACCTTAAGGAGCCTGAGAAATTCTTCGCCCTTCTTAGGAAAAGACTTGATGTCGTACATCAAATTGGAATTAATTGGCCTCGTTATCTGATAGTCTCCTTCGCGGCCATATTGGTAGAAATTGTAGTAGTTTTCGTTTTGGGAAACGATGGTTGCTTGGAGATTGCTTGCAATGTAATCGAGATATGTTCGACAGAAATTAACATATCCCTTCAAATTGGTGAAATTATCTTTATTGGTAGCTTTACCAACGATGGCTCTCAGCCTCATAATTTCAGCCTTATTTTATAGAGTTTCTTCTTTGCATGTTTCCCAAATCATATTGAATCCATTTTTCTATGGGCCAATTCTCCACTAATTCAATGCGCTTGACGGCCCAATCAAGATATTCACGGCTTGTATCGCAACCCAGCCATTTTCGTTTCAGTTGTTCTGAGGTAACCGCCGTCGTCCCAGAACCCAAAAACGGATCTAACACCATGTCGCCGACATTTGAGGACGCTAGAATTATCTTCCTCAACAGTTCTTCCGGTTTTTGCGTTGGGTGTGCGGTTTTTTCGTGCATACCGTTGCAGGTCGTCGGAATGTCGATAACATCTTGAGGCTTAGCACCACCCGGATGTGGTTTCCAAATATGATTTTTCCCATTGCCGTATTGACTCGTCAACGCTTGCGGGTGGTCCGGATATTTTAGGGTGTGCCTTGAATACGGGATTCTAATCAGATCCACATTGAAAGTAAATTGTTTCGATTTTCTAAAAAGCAAAATACTCTCATGCGATCTGCCCCAGTCTTTGCCTAAATTTGCCTTGTTCTTGTAATTCCAAATAATCCATCGACAACTCTTGAAAAACTTCATTGAAGGAGCTTTTAGGTCCGCGAGTATTTCCGAGAATCCACATATATAGAGTGTTCCCGTTTCTTTCAGAACCGTCGCTGCGGGCTCGATCCATTTTAGAGACCACTCAATATACTCTTGTTGAGATTCAAAATTATCCCAATCGGCTTTTTTTATATTGTACGGCGGATCGGCAAAGACCAAGTCCACCGAGTCTTTCGGCAATGATTTCAGCCAAGCCACTGAGTCGCCAATCCAAATCTCCCCATTTGGATGTTTATAAAATAACTCGGGCTTTTCCGGGCTCATCGTATTAGTGTCAAGAGAATATTTTGTGCCATTAAGCTGGGGCTGGCCAAGGAAGGTTGGCATTTCTTTCTGTCGGACAAATGTTTGTCTCATAGGTAATATATAGAGGCTCACCACAGCCGCTACTACGTCTATCATAGCTTAAGGCGTCAAAAAATGGAAGGCCAAAGAGCAGCGGACCCTAGGGAGCAATACGGATTGAGAACGGGCCGGGGGGGTTCCCTGCGAGGCCAGGGGGCCCAGTGGGACATCGTTAGCAAGAAAATAACTCAACCCACAGAAGGATCAGACACCTCATTTTCCCTGAAGAAAAGCAATATGGATTGAGAACGGACCGGGGGGTTCCCTGCGAGGCCAGGGGTTCCCCCGGTCACTAGGGAGCCTAGGGGGATATCCTGTAGTCCTCCTGGCCTGTGGCCTGTGACCCCAAGATGCTCCTGCAGCTTAGCAAAGCTCAACAAGCTTCTCTCTCAGCGCGATGGCCACGGCATGGGTTCTGTTGACCGCATCAAGCTTCTTCATGGTGTTGTCTATGTGGAACTTTACCGTCCGCTCGCTGATCTGCAGGATGGTCGAGATGTCCCATGTGCTTTTGCCTTCCATAAGCCATTTTAAGATCTCTTTCTCCCGGCTGCTCAGGGGTGGCAGATCAGAACGGGCCTTGCCCAGTATCCGGCTCATCGCCTCATGGAGATGAGGGGAAAACAGTGATAAGATGGTCTTGTGCCGCTCTCTCTTGGAAAGTCCGTAATAATGCAAAACACCATTCTCATCGCCGTTCAGGTTCTTTATGCCACAACTGTATCCCTTGCCCTCCCACGTAGCATCAAGACCGAAATCCCGACACAATCCAAACGCCCCCTTGTAGAGTTCACGGGGCTCAACGTAACGCTTGAGTATATCCGACCAATACTGCAGGTCATAGACTCCAAAGCTATCCTTTACATAGGGGTCAATTTCATGGAACCTCTGCTTGACATATTCATCTACAAATTGGTCCGGGTAGTTGTGGTTGACGCTCACGGCCGTAATCTTGCCCGCCAGGTTAACCCTTCCCAGCATGGCACCCGCTTTCTCAAAAGGTACAAGCCGATTCAGTTTTCCAATGAGAATCTCGATCTCGTTGTCCTGAGTGCATCGTGTGGCATCATGTATCAATTCGAGCAAAGAGACTGCTTCATTCTTTGTCAGGTCCTGTATTTTCACGATCGAGTGAGAAAATTCTAAGCCATTTCCGGAATATGTTCAAGCAAATTGACTAGTTGTCGAGCAGAGTTGTCGGGCAGGCAACTAACCCATAGGACCAGCGTGGAAGAAAACCGCACTTCATTTGATCAGCTCAGAATGTGTTCTCGAGAAAAGGGGTGACTTCTTGAAACGCGTCTCCCTCACCCGTACTTTCGGACAGTTGTCTGGATGCCGTAAGCCGATTAGCATATACCGGTACACATGTCCTGAAAGGAGAAGCCAGAACACCCCGCAACCTCGTTTCATTGTTATGCGTCTGAGGGAGGGTACATGGCATTATGAAGAAAGCATCTGCGCAATTCCCTCCGCTCTCTGTACGGGAGCGAGAGATGCTTCGTTGCTTGATGAGTGGAAAGAGCACAAAGGATATTGCTGCAATCCTCGAGGTCAGCGAGAGAACAATAAAGTTTCACATAGACAACATTATGAAAAAACTCGATGCCGAAAACAGAACCCACGCCGTGGCCATTGTTCTTGGAGAAAAACTCATGAAGATCGATTAGATCCGCTGGGCGCAGGGGACTTTGGGCCCTTCTGATTTTCACATTCTCCCGTGTTCTCTGTGCCGTTGGCAATGGCAGTCCAGGAATGATGATAGGTACTGCCAAAACAATGCTCGTCAGCGCTTACTCTCCTTCCAGGAAAACTGTCTCCTTATGGCGTCTCTCCCTACCGTCGCAGACGGGATGCGAAGGCGGCCTGATTCTGGTGGGCTCCGGAATCATCAGACCGGGATCTTTTATTTCGTCTCTTCGTGTCCTCCACACCCTCGAGCAAAGCGGACGTGAGATAATTCTTCCAGTCTTCAGTCTTCCTACAAATACGTCGGCCCGTATTCCCCGCAAAACCGTTCCACAACCCCCCACAGCTCCCCCGGCAAAACCGCCTTCACCTTGTCAAAGACCTCCTGCCCAACCGGACCGTAATACGCTTCGGCGATGGCGCCCGTGATGCAGGCGAGCGTGTCGCTATCACCCCCAAGAGAAATGGCGTTGCGGATGGCGTCTTCGTAGTTGTCGGCGCTCACGAAGGAGATGATGGCTTCCGGTACTGTCCCTTGGCACGATACGTCGAAGCTGTACGACGGGCGGATGCCATCCACCGTGCGGTTGAGATCGTAGCCGAATCGTTCGGTTATTTCCTTCTTGATGAGCTCTTTGTCCCCCGTTGTTCTGGCCAGGAACACGGCCAGCGCCGCGGCCTCTGCGCCTTTGATGCCTTCGGGGTGGTTGTGGGATATTTCCGCCGTGCGGGCGGCTTCGGTGAGGACCTCGTCGACGCTATCGAATGCCCACCCCACGGGACTTACCCGCATGGCGGAGCCGTTGCCCCAGCTGTTGTATGGTTCGGGGGAACTGGAGCTGAGCCAGCGCCTGAAGTCGCCGCCGTACCCCGCGTGCGGATACCGGCGGCCCAGCTCCCACACTGAGCGGCGGTAGTCCCCGTACGTCATGATGGCCTCAGCTACCGCGATGGTAAGAACGGAGTCATCGGTGAAACGGCACCGGGGATGGAAAAGCGGAAAATCCTTCGTCTTGATAGGATGCGCCTCATACACCGACCCAACAATATCACCCGCAATAGCACCAACCATTCACCCACCTCCGACGTTCACTTCCTGCAAATCACAAACACGTCCGACGGGATAAAGAGTATCAAAGACTTGCCTCTCGCCCTCCCGTCGCAGACGGGATCAAGTCCGCAGAGATCGCAGAGAAAGGACGCCGCCTGATCCCGAAGCCTCCCAGGATCAGATTTTGGTAGGCTCCGAAATCTGGCCGCAATCTTTTATGCATTTCTCTGTGCCCTCTGCGGTCTTGAGCGAAGCGGGCGAGAGATAGAGTCTTTTCGTCTTTTCCGCCCCCCCCCAGGACCTGTCTCCACTCACGGAATCTGTAGGGCGTCAGAATATCCATACGAAATACACTGGCCGTCCGCTGTTTCCTGGTATCCTTTCTCCTTGTGGGAGAAATCCCGTATTGCCGTCGCAGTGTAATCCTTGAAGAACTCCTTGACCGTGATCAGTGTCTTGACTTCATTCTCGGAAAACCATGAGAACAGGTCGGGGGTCCTGATCGTTATGAGTTTCTCCGCTATATGGTCCGATCCGCAGGGCACTTCTTCGACTTTCAGTGAATTGTTTCCGATGAGTTCAGCGAAATAGCGTTCGTAGTTGTCAGGCACGGGGCCATGTGTGGCATGCGCATAGCGGGCTCCCGTTATTGATGTGGTCTTTTCCCTGAAGTGACTGAAATCGGCATAGAAGAGGAGCTTGTTCACCTTCGTTTTGAAATCCCCCCCCTTGCAGAAAAAGAGTATCGCGTTCAGAACCCTCGACACGTCGAGATGCCTGTAGCCGCTCAATTCGTTCGCCTCGTACTTCCCGAAGCGCTCCTCGAAGATCCTCTCGAAGGAGAACGTCTCCTCTTCTTCTCTCCTGAGGTTCTCGAGAAACAGCTCCCTTTTCCGGTCGCTGAGCGCGGACGGCGTCTTCTCTACTAGATTGATCAGGTTCCGAGGGTCCATCGCGAGTCGGGCTTCCTTGTCATGGGCCTCGTCCTGCAATGCCCCGTTCTCGTACCGATTGAGGGTTACCTGACCCCAGCCAAGCAACCTGCTGAACTCACTCTGGGTCAGGCCATGTCTCTTTCGAAAGTCCTTGAACTCCCAGGGCTGGAGCATCCCGTGCCGGGAGCGGTACTCCGTATAGGCCTTTTCCAGAGGATCCCCGCCAGCCTTGGGGTCGTCGAAAGTTTCGCCGCAGGCCGAGCACTTGTAATAGGTGACGGGAACTTCTATGCGCTCGCCTTTCACCTTGATCTCTTCAGTGGCGTTGACCACCTCCACGTCCTTAACGTCTTCGCAGTATGGGCAGATGATTCTCATTTCTTCTCTCCTTTCTTTTCATCTCTGAAAGGGAAACGAAGCGGATGTTTTGCCGGGTGAAACGACAGGCACTTCGCTATGGTTTGCGACCTGACCGGCGCCAGTTTCAGCTTGATATATATGTCTGTACCACTCGTGTTTATCCCAAAGACCCACACTTCACCGGGCATGTCCCTGTCTGGGCCCGGCCCCTCGCAGTAATCGTCGACGGTGAGGTTCAAGATCTCATCACGGCAGTTGGCTTTCGTAAAACCCAACCATTCCATGGCTTCCATGAAACCCTCTCGCGTGACAAAGTAGATGCCCTGCTCCTGCGCAACCTTCTTGAAAACCCTCAGGAATGCCTTGACTGCCTCCCGCTTCTCCTCAGTCACTACCCGCCCCTTGATAGAATTCCTGCTACAGATTCATTATACCACGTTATGATAAATAATCAATCATAAGTTATCATATGATATAATATAATTCCAAGAAGACGCCCTTCATCGTCTAAAAAGGCAGTCCCGTTTGTGGTGCATTACCCTCCCGTCGCAGACGGGATGCGAAGCATCAAAGACTTGCCTCTCGCCCGCTTCGCTCAAGACCGCAGAGAGCGCAGAGAAAGGACGCCGCCAGATCCCGAAGCCTCCCAGGATCAGGCGGCATTCTCGGCCCGCCCTTCGGCGGGAGAGAGGACCCTATGTCTTGCCTCCCGTCGCAGACGGGATGCAAAGGCGGCCAGATCGTGGGAGGTTCCGCGATCTGGCCGCAATCTTTTATGCATTTCTCTGTGCCCTCTGCGGACTCTAGCGAAGCGGGCGTGAGATAAGGTCTTTTCGTCTCTTACGGCCTCTCGATCAAGACGATCTCGAGGTCCATCACGTTTGTCCCCGTCGGCCCCGTTATCAATAGCTCCCCCGTTTCCTTGAAGAAGCTATACGAATCATTCCTCTCCAAAAAGTCCCTTGCATCCAACCCCTTCTCCTTCCCTCTCTTCACCGTCCCCCCGTCGACTATCGCCCCTGCCGCATCCGTCGGACCGTCCGTCCCGTCCGTACCCGCCGACAGGAACGTGACGCCTTCCATCCCGTCCCCAGCTATGGCAAAAGGGAGCCCAGTGGGACGTCCCCAAGAAACCAAGAAAGCGCGTTTCTTCGGGGCCTTGAGGCGCTCTGAAGAATAGCTTAATTTCTTAACGTCCCCGTGGTGGGTGCTTTCTCGGCGGGGGTCCTCCCAGTTCCACGAAGAGAACAGTACTGCAGCGATTGGTATGGCGGCAGAACAAATGGGGAAGAGACCTTGAAGAAGAGGGCACAACCGTCGGCGACTGCCGAAAGAATTGACCGAAAGGATAGAATGTGAAAATGCGGAGGGTGTCTCCAAAGTCCAATTTGTTGGCAGAGTGCCCTCTAATAGGTGACCCCGCGGGGTTGGTCGTTTTTTGTTCCGCGACCGCTAAAGCCGGCCTGCCTTCTTTAACTCGGCTTCAAGGGAGGCAAGGGCCATGACGAGGGTCAATGGCGCATCCAGCAGTGGGACCGCGCCATAGGCGGCATACCATTTGGCGGCCCGGTCGTTCTTCCCGTCGATGATGAGGATCACGCCGCCGACTTCAGTTGCGGCGCGCAGGCAGCGCCGGCCGGCCGCGGCGATGAGTTGACCGCCAAGCCCCCGTCCTTGCACGTTTACGTGCGTGGCGATGCGCGCGAGTCTGAAACCCGGTACATCGTGGCGGGCGAGGCCGCGGCGCAGGGTCTTCGGTGCCCGCTCATAGCTGAGCGACGCCGGCGCGAGGCTGTAAAAACCGAGAACGGTCCTGTCGTCAGCGTCGTCGATCGCGAGGATGGTCTTTGCCGCGCCGAGATCGTGACTCTGGCGCGCATAACGGTAGAGAAAATCGTTCAGGTCTGCGTCACCGCAATCGAAATCCTTGCGACCGTGCTTTTTTGCAACAGGCTCTTCGTGCCAGCCCGGAAGGGTCATGCCTTTTTCGGCATCGCCGCGATCGCGGCGCGAAGCCTGGCATTCGCCGGCGGCGGGTTTTCGAGCAGATCGAGAACAAGCAGGCTGTCTCTCTCTGACAGCTTGATGTGTTCTGCCTCCTCGATCACGGCTTCCGCCTCGTGCAACGCGGTCCGCGTCACAAACTCCGTCAGGTCCATGTGGCGCAACGCGGCTGCCCGGACAAGGCGTGCTTTCACCTCCGGCTTGACCCGGAGGTTCATCCTTTCACTAGCTTCAACAACAGCTCTTGGCATGACAGTCTCCTATCTTGTGTACTCACGTAAAGCGTACACCAGTTTTGCGCGCCGGTCAACTTCGCCTGAGCAGGGACAGGAGATCGAGCGAAGAAGCATCAATGTTCTCTCTCGTTTCATCTCTTCGCGCCCTCTGCGAAATCGGTCCCGTCTGCGACGGGTGGGCGCGAGGCAAGCTCTTAGCCCTTCCACACATACACGGGTCCGTATTTTCCGCAAAACCCCTCCGCAATCCCCCACAGGTCCCCCGGCAAAATCACCTTAACCTTATCGAAGATACTCTGCGCAACCGGCCCGTAATATGCTTCTGCAATCGCCCCTGTGATACACGCAAGCGTGTCGCTATCACCCCCAAGAGAAATGGCGTTGCGGATGGCGTCTTCGTAGTCGTTGGCGTCGAGGAAGGCGATGATGGCTTCCGGTACCGTGCCCTGGCAGGATACGTCGAAGCCGTAGGATGGGCGGATGCTGTCGACCGTGCGGTTGAGGTCGTAGCCGAAGCGTTCGGATATTTCCTTCTTCATGAGCTCTTTGTCCCCTGTCGTCCTGGCCAGGAACACGGCTAATGCTGCGGCCTGTGCGCCTTTGATGCCTTCGGGGTGGTTGTGGGATATTTCCGCCGTCCGGGCGGCCTCGGTGAGGACCTCGTCGATGCTGTTAAATGCCCACCCCACGGGACTGACCCGCATGGCGGAGCCGTTGCCCCAACTGTTGTATGGTTCGGGGGAACTCGAGTTCAGCCAGCGTCTGAAGTCGCCGCCGTACCCCGCATACGGATACCGGCGACCCAACTCCCACACTGAGCGGCGGTAGTCCCCGTCCGTCAAAATGGCCTCGGCCACCGCGATGGTGAGCACGGAATCATCGGTGAAACGGCACCGGGGGTGAAAAAGAGGGAAATCCTTCATCTTGACAGGATGCGCCTCATACACCGACCCAATAATATCACCCGCGATAGCACCAACCATTCACTCGCCTCCAATGTTCACTTCCCCCGAATCACAAACACGTCCGCACCTGGCTATGGCGTCTCTCGAGATGTTTCGCATATGTCCCTCCCAGCGGTTCGTTTCATGGGATCAATGAAAGTGCCATGTTACGGGTTGTGGACGGGAAGGGAGCCGCCATTTCTTTGAGCTTTGCGGGGTCGAGGACATCCGTTTCCAGTTCGTCCCTGAAGGGGACATATTTCCTGAGGTACACGGCGTCGAGGAGAGCCTTCTCGGCGGTGGCGATGCTGACCCCGTCTCTCGTGTCGAACCCGAAGAACAGCTTGTCGGCGATCGAGGAGAACTCGATCATGCGGTTCCCGTAGCTGATCCTGTTGCGTGCCCCGTACGTGGAGTGCAGCGTGACGGCCGTGCATGTCAGGGGAACCTGGAGCAAGAGCCCGTGGTAGTTCATAGCCCATTCGCAGGAGACATATGTCGGCATCCGGACGAAGCATGCCACCTCCTCCACGGTGGGGGGCTCACTCCTGAAGATCAGGGCGTTGAAATAGCACCCTTTCGCCAGCCGGGTCACATATCCGACCTTCAGCGCCCGGGTCAGGAAGACGTTGGCGTTGCCGGTGAGCTGCCCGGCGTCGGCGTAGGTGAAGAGCCTGGGCAGTTTCTCCAGTACCGCGAAGCTCGTCTGCCTGCTCATGACCCCGTTTCCCGTTCATTGCCGACGGTTCGGTACCCGGCAAGATCGAGGCCCTCCCCGAGGAGTTTCTCGAATGCTTCACCGGTTGCGGCGAGGATCGGTTGGAAGCTGTCCTTCCTGAGGACCTTCATCACGTCTTCGTGGATGAACCGGCTGAGGTCCCTGTCGATCTCCGCGCGAGCCCTGGCCGCCTCGTCACTTTCGGGGTTTTGTGCCAGTTGAGGGAAATAACCCGGCTCCCTCGTAAGCGCAAAAGGATGCTCGTACATCTCCAGTTTCCTCTTCACCAGCCCGATATCGGGTGTCAGGCTCAGCGTCTTCGTCATAAACCAGATATCGTAGAGATCCCTGCCTTTGAGGTAGCGGCGTTCCAGGAGGGCCCTGATCTTGTCGGAAAAGATCTCCTCCACCGTTTCGATGTTGACGACGCGTCCGGGCGGGAACATGACCTGGCCGGTCCTGATGAAATACGAAACCGCCGGCGCCGAGGAAAGGATCACCTGTTCCTGCCCGGGGGAGGCGCCCGCCTTCAGCCTCTCGAACTCCAGTTTCACCATGGTTTTCCCGCGCTGCCCTTCCGAAGCATACTCGACAAAAGCCGTGACAGACCCTTCTCTCCCCCTGTCCTTCTGTCTCAGCGTGAAGGCCCCGGGACCGAATTGGGCCTTGATGCCTGTTTCGATGCTGACGGCAAGGGAATTAAGCAGACCCGTCAGCTCCGTCATGCTAAGGGATGTCACGAAGTCCAGGTCCTCGGAAAACCTTTCGTTCCCATGAAACCATCGCAACGCGGTGCCGCCCTGAAAGATGATATTCCTGCTTTCCTTCCTTGAAAAGAGGTTGTAGAGCGTGATGAGCTGGATAACCTCAGCGGATTTGATCCTGCCCTCGTCGAACGATTTGACTCCCATCACACCCTCCATTACCATCAGATGATTGCAGTATAATACACTTGAGTATTATAAAGCAAGCCAAACAGATCAAACCTCGGGGTTCAGGAGGATAACCTGCGCGGGGTCTCTGTGCGGTGTCTTTCATTCCCGTCTGCGACGCGAGGGCGTGAGGTAAGTCTTCAAGTCTTTCTATCTGTTAACGCTCAAGCTGTTCAAACGGCTCAAGCCATTCAAGCCGTCTTTTCTTCCACCTTCCAACGGCTCTAACGCGCCCTTCAAGGGCGCTCAATAAGGACGATCTCGAGGTCCATCACGTTCGTCCCCGTCGGCCCCGTTATCAATAGCTCTCCCGTTTCCTTGAAGAAGCTGTACGAATCATTCCTCTCCAGGTACTCCCGCGCGTCGAGCCCCTTCTCTCTCCCTCGCTTCACCGTCCCCCCGTCCACTATGGCCCCCGCGGCATCCGTGGGCCCGTCCGTTCCGTCGGTACCCGCCGAGAGGAACGTGACGCCCTCCATACCGTCAGCGGCGATGGCGAAGGCCAGTGCCAGCTCCGTGTTCCGCCCCCCCTTGCCGTCCCCCTTCACCGTTACCGTCGGTTCGCCGCCGTAGATGAAGCACATGCTCTGGCGTTGGGGGTCGTTGCCTATCCATCTCTGGGTGGACCTGACGGCGCGGGCGTAGCGGGCGCCCAGTTTGCTGGCTTCGCCCTCCACGTTGTTGGCGGGGGCGACGGGGTTGAAGCCGAGTTCGATCGCGCGTGCTTCGGCGGCGGCTGTGGCCTTCTGGTTGCCGGCTATGATGATGTTCTCGAAGTTCGCGAAGACGGGGTCGCCCTTCTTCGGGGTCTCGGGGAAGGTACCGGCGGCGCCGTCAAGGAGTATCTTCATGACATTGGCGGGGACTTTGTCCTTCAGGTTGTACCTGCCGAGGACATCGATGGCCTCCGCGTACGTCGAGGGATCGGGCGCCGTGGGGCCCGAGGCGATGACGTCCAGGCGGTCGCCGATGACATCGGAGAGGATAAGGGATATACCGTGGGCGGGGTAGGCGGCCTTCGCCAGTCTGCCGCCCTTTACCCGGGAGAGGTGCTTGCGCACCGTGTTGAGCTCGTCTATGCTGGCGCCGGATCTGAGCAGGAGGTCCGTCACGGCCTGCTTGTCGGCAAGGGTCATGCCCTCCGCGGGGGACGCGAGAAGCGCCGAGCCGCCTCCGGAGATGAGAAAGAGGGCAAGCATTGTCTCGTCGGCGTCCTCAAGGACCCTCAGGATCCTCTGCGCCGCCGCGTGGCCCGCCTCGTCCGGTATGGGGTGTCCCGCCTCGAAGACCTCCACGTTGCCGTGAAAGACAACACCATGGGCGTGGCCGTACTTCGTAAGGACGATCCCCCTGGCGTGGACCTTGTCGTTGAGTTCGTCCATGGCCGCCTTCGCCATGGTGGCCGCGCCCTTGCCGAGGGCGATGACCTCCACCTCCGTGACACCCGTCTCCCGGCACACGTTGAACACATGAGGCATATGCTCCCTCACGGACCGCCCCGGATCAACAGCCCGAAGCCCTGCCCTGAAAATATCAACGATCGCGTCTCTTCTCTTTTCCGGCGTCATAGTAACTAGTATAACTCGTAAAGGATCAAGTTCAAGACATAAAGATGGCTTGAATGGCTTGAATGGCTTGAGCGGCTTAAGCGGCTTAAGCGTGGGAAACAAAGAATAAGCCTCCACATCTCCGACAGGCTGGAGCAACCGTATTCGCACCAGGTCAAAGATACGAGCAGCAGTATTTTCTATTTTTTAACGTTCGAGCGGCTCAAGCGGTCTTCTCTTCGTTCAAGCCGTCTTTTCGGATGGCACGTGCGTCATGCATTCCTCGATCTTGTGCTTCTCTTCCTCAGACGGGAATTTGATGACGTCCGACGGGCACGTTGACACGCACAGGCCGCAGGCCACGCAGGCACCTTCGTCTATGTGCGCTATGGGGACGCTCGTTGAGCTTAAGAGACCAAAGATGGACAGATCTCTTTGCTTGATCATGATGTCGATGGCCTGCTGGGGACACGCGTTCTTGCAGGAGCCGCAACCACTGCAGCTCTCTTCCGCCACCGTGGGATAGAGGCGTTCCTCGCCGCGGTCGAGGAGGATCTCGCCGAGGGCTCCGAGGACCTCGCGCGGCTTCCAGCGCCTGTCACGGGGATGACGCAAGAAGCCGATGTGGTATTTTTTGCGGCTCCACCGCGTCGGGTTCCAGCGCAGCTGGGGCTCGGAGCGATAGACACAGAGGAATTCCCTGCCCTTGAAATGCTCGGTGTAATCGTCGAAGGAAACCACCCGGTCCGCCGCCAGGGTGAGGTCCCGTCCCGGCCCGCCTATGTGGATGGCACCGTCGGAGGCGCTGAAGTTCTCGCCTTCCTCGAGGTTGATGATGATGACGCCCTCGCGTCTCGCTTTCTCGAAGGTCACCTCGTCGTAGGAGGGCATCACGGTGTTCTTCGTGACAATGTAGACGGTCTTGTCCGCCTCGTTCAGCTTCCGCGCGGCCTCGATGAAGCGGGCCGACATGTACTCGTAGAACATCGCGTCGCCGGCGTCGCCGGTACCGAGATAGAAGGCGCAGGACCCGAAGTCGCCCTCGGGCATGGTGATCTCCGGGGGGTCCTCGTCGTTGATGAGACCATCTTCCCTGGCGGCGGCCAGGAGGAGGTCCGCGTCCTTCACGGCAAGGACACCGGCGCCAAAGCCTGTCATGATGGAATCCTTGATGTTCATGGGCTCCAGGGCGCCGCCGCAGGCGAAGACGCCCGGGGCGTCCGTCACGAGGGGCTCTTCCTCCACGACAAAGCCGTATTCGTTGAGGGAAAATCCGAAGAGGGCGGAGAGGTCCTTGAGCCCGGGGTTGGGGCGCAGCCCGATGGCAAGGACGATGTAATTGAATCGTTCCTCCCTGAGCACTCCATCGACGAAGTAACGGACCGTCACACCCTCCTCGTCTTCTTCAAAGTAGCGGGAATTGGCGCGCACGAAGCGGACGCCCGCGTCGCGGTAGACCTTCTCGAGGTAGAATTCCTGACCGAAGAGCCGTAAGTCGTTGTAGAAGACCGCTATCTCCGGTTTCGCCCTCTGCAGGGTCCACTTGACCTCGCGGATCGTGTAGGAGCAGCACACCGAGGAACACAGGGGGTACTCCTTCGAGCGCGAGCCCACGCAGAGGAAAAACCCGATCTTGGTGAAGTCTTCCGGCAGTTCGCCGTTCTTCTGGTCGATGCGGGCGTCGTACTCGAGGCTCGTCAAGACCCTCTTGCCCTTGTACTCGACGGGGTCATAGGGGGAAAGGCCGGCGGCCACGATCACCCGGTGGGCCTCGACCACCTCGCCGTCACTCAAGGTAACCGAGAACCCATCGGCCTCTTTGCGCGCCGCCGTGACGGACGCGCCCCGTATGACCTCAAGGTTGGGGTGGTCCTTTATCTCGTCGAAGAATGTCTTGAACCCGATGCGGCAGTTCGCGATGCGGGCCATGGTGCCGCCCAGCTCCGGCGTGCTCTCAAGGATGATCGCCCTGTGGCCTTCCTTCAGAACGACCTTGGCCGCCGATACGCCGCTTATGCCCCCGCCAAGTATCAGCACGTTCACAGGGCACCCCCTTCTCCCATGATGTGGAGCAGAAGGTCCGTGTAGTAGACGACCTTCCTTTCCCCGGAGAACGTCTTCATCGCCATGTGGCAGAGGGGACAGAAAACGACGATCGTCCCCTGCGACCTGTCGAGGACGAGACGCGAGAGCTTCTCCGTGACGTCCTTGTTGATGAAGATCTGATTGCCGCCGCAGCAGCGGTCCTTCACCGCCTCGCCGGACACATCCCCGCCGAAGCGGGCGATGGTCTCCTCCATGACGGTGGTGTTCCGTATCGCCGTCTCTTTGGGCCTCAGCAGGATGCAGCCATAGTAAGGCGTGAAGACCTGGCCGGTGAGGTCGCGGTCCTGCTTCATCGCGGCGAAGAAGGCCTCGTCGAAGAGGTCAAGAGGGTGCGTGACCGCGAATTCCCGCTCCTCGTCCGCCTCTTTCAGGTTCTTGTAGCACGCCGGACAGGGGGCGACGATCTCGCTGAAATGCCCCCGTGCCTTCTCGAGGTTCTTTTTCGAAAGCCCCGCGAGTTCCCTCCGGTCACCGTACTCGAAGGCCCCGCAGCAGTTCCAGTCGGGTATCTCCCTCAAGGTGTGGCCCTGTTTCGCGAAGACCTTCTTGATGCCCTTGTCGAGCCTGTGCGCCGAGCCTGTCAGCGAGCAGCCGGGATAGTAGCCGTATTCCATCTTACATCCCCTTTACCTTGTGGGGCAGGTGGAAACCCATGTATTCCATCCACCGCGTCATGTGCTTCATGTACCCTCCCTTCAGGAGAAAGGGCACGGCCTTCATGAGCACGTAGGGCTCGTAGACCCTGCCGAAGAGAGAGACCGACCCCTTGAAGGCCTTTTCGAAGGGAGATTCCGTCCCGAGCTCATGGCGCAGGGCCCTTACCACCTCGGGTATGCGTATCTCCCAGGGGCAGGCGCCGGTGCAGCGGTAGCATCCCGTGCAGAAGCGCACCAGCGGCTCGTCGGCGGCCACGTCCTGTCCCAGGAAGAGCCTCTGGAGCATCTCCTGGGGGTTCGTGCCGGGAGACAGGTCGTTCACGGTGCACACCGAGGCGCAGATCTTGCATCCCAGGCACACGGCGAAGTCCTGCCTTCCGTAATCGGTGAGTTCCAGGGCGTGCTCAGTCTTCGGCATCTTTCAGTTCTTCCTCTATAAAGGTAAGGTAAGGTATGATCTCGTCCTTGCTGCGTCCCGACATGTAGGAAAACATCCCCTGGAGCCTCTCGGAGACGCCCTTGAAGTACTTCGTCAGCGGTATCCCCTGAGGGCAGGCCTCCTCGCAGGCACCGCATCCCACACAGGTCTGGGAGACATGGTACATGCGGATGAGGTGGAAGAGTTCCTTGCCCCGGGGCATCCCCGTCGACCCGGCGCGGAAGACCTTGTTGAAGAGCGCGTCACCCTTTGGCAGGTATTCGTCGCCGTTGAAGACGCAGTCAACGCAGTAGCACACGGGACACATATCGCGGCAGTTCATGCACATGATACACTTCGAGAAGTCTTTGGCGAACTCCTTCATGTCGATCTGGAACGCCGGCCGGGGTTCGGCAGGTCCTATTGCCATCTGCGCGGGCGCTTCGGCGGCCTCGCCTTCGAGAAGGGAGAAGAACGCCTGTCCCTTGTCCGTGTAGGGAAAGGCCCAGTAGTCCCCGTTCGCGTCGACGCGTATCCCCGCGTCACCGACGACACCGCGCCGCTCGCGGCAGTTCGCGCAGGCCCAGCGCGCCTTTTCGGCATCCTTCGTGAGCCCTTTAAGCTCCTCTCCGGCCGGGATGTCGCCCTCCTTCTTCGACGAGACCGTCCCGAAGCAATCGACGGACACGGCGATGATGTTCTCGGGTTCTATCTGCGTCAGCTTGACGAGCTCCACGTAGGACCGTATCTCGCAGGGCCGGAGCATGAGGATGATCTGCGCCCCCTTCGCGAAGAGTCTTCTCAGGTAGAGGGCGCCGTTCATGGCGAAGACGGGGCTCATGAGGGCGTAGTTGTCCAGTCTGTCCTTGAAGACCCGGTGGTAGACGTTGCTCGCGTCCTTCTCGAACCCCATCACCAGGTATTCCTTCTCCGCGAGGAACGTGTCGAGAGCGCTTTCGAGTGCGCCGTTCTTTATCTTCTTACCCTGCATTTTTCTTTTCCTTTATGTCGTTGTAGAATTCCGTCACCTTTTCAACGAACCGCCGCGCCTCCGAGGCGCTCACCCAGAAGAGCCGGAGCCTGTCCTTCATGCCGAAGGCGTCGAAAAGCTCCTTCAGGGCCGCTATCTTCCGGCGGGTATAGTAGTTGCCCTTGATGAAGTGACAGTCCCCCGGGTGACAGCCCGCGACGAAAACGCCGTCGGCCCCCTCGAAGATGGCCTTTATCACAAAGGCCGGGTCGACCCTGCTGGAACAGGGAACCTGGATCACCTTCACCCCTTCCGGGTACTTCATCCTCAGGCTTCCCGCCATCTCCGAGGCCTTGAATGTACAGTAGGTACACGCAAAACCCACGATCTCCGGGTTCTTTGCCGTTCTATCTTCCATGTACTTCCCCTCTACCCTTGACGTCGTTCGAGGTCATATTGCCTCCAAAAATGCGCTTATCTCATCATCGAGGATGGCGTCGTAATAGCCCCTCAGGCTGATCGCCGATGACGGGCAGGTGGCGTTGCAGAGCCCGCAGCCCTGACAGGCGGCCTCCTCGACGTGAACGACCCGTTTGTCCTCATCGTACTTTATCGCCTTCGAGAAGCACGCCTGCTCGCACATGCGGCAGCCGCTGCACCGCTTGGGGTCCACGAAGGAGATGAAGGGGTCCACGAAGGCGTAGCCCAGGTTCAAAAGGCCATACAACTTCAGGGCCGAGGCCCTGCCGTGGTTGATCGACTCCTCCATGTCCTTGGGCCCGGAACAGGAACCGGCGATGAAGATACCCTTGACGGCGGTATCGAAAGGCCTCAATTTGATGTGGGCCTCAAGGAAGAACCTGTCCTTGTCGAGGCTGATCTTGAGAAGCGTGGCGAGCTTCTGGCTGTCCACGGGATAGGACATCCCGATGGAGAGGACCACGAGGTCGAACTCGCGCTCGAAGGTCTCGCCGAGAAGCGTGTCCTCACCCCTCAGGAGGATCCCCGTCGGCGCGGGCACGATCTCCCCGATATTCCCCCGGGTGAAGAGAACTCCCTTTTCCTGGGTGTCTTCGAAGAACTCCTCGGCCCCCCGCGGATGGGCCCTCATGTCCATGTAGAAGGACTCCACGTAGGAATCGGCGTACCTTTCCCTGACGGCTTCTCCCACGCGCAGGGCGTTGATGCAGCAGATACGCGAGCAATAGGGCCTGCCGATCTGCTCGTCCCGGGAACCGATGCAGTGGAGGATCGCGACCCGGGGATTCTCGGGCAGGGCAAGCTCGCCCGCGCGCTCGAGGTCGAGTGTCGTCACGATCCGCGGGTCCTTCCCGTACTGCAGCTCGGGCTTTATCGCGGGATCGAAGGGCGCGAAGCCTATGGCCGCGACCGCCCCGCCGATGATGATCTTCCTCTCCCCCGCCGGGGTGTCGAGGGTCGCCTGGTAGTTGCCGAAGAAGCCTTCGAAGGCCTTAAGCTCCGAGGACGTCAGGATCTCCACGTTCTGCCTGCTCCTGAGCTCCTTCTCCATGTCTCCCGTTATCTTCGCGCCGCTCGTCCTCGCCGGCCAGATGTTCCTTATCTCCCGCACGACCCCGCCGAGCTCAGGCTCCTTTTCCACGAGATAGACCTGCATGCCCATCTTCGACAGGAAAAGCGCCGCGGAGAGACCCGAAACACCGCCCCCGATGACGAGGGCCGTCTTGTTGACCTCCACGATCTTTTCCTCGAGGGGAACCTGGTGCGCCACGCCGTAGAGACCCGACAGGATAAGCCTCTTCGCCTTTTCCGTGTTCTCTTCTATGTCGTCGCCCACCCACGAGCAGTGCTCCCTGATGCTCACCCTGCGCAGCAGGAAGGGGTTGAGGTCTTTCTTTCTCAGCACATCCTTGAACATCTCGCCGTGGAGGGACGGGGTGCAGGACGCTACGATGACGCGGTCGAGGCCGTACTTCTCGATGCTCTCGCTGATCAAGTCCTGCCCCGGCTCGGAGCACACGAAAGGGTAATCCTGGGAAACGACCACATTCGGCAGTTTCCCGAAGAACTCGCTCAACCTCTTGACGTCCACCGTGTGCTTGATGTTGTGCCCGCAGTGGCAGATGAAGATCCCTGTTTTCATGAAGAGGCACTCTCCTTCACGTATTCCATGCACCGCGACGCCGCTTCCCCTCCCGAGGCCACCGTGTCGGGGACGTCTCTCGGCCCCGATGCCATGCCGCAGACGAAAATGCCGTCCACGCTCGTTCTCGAAGGCTCCACCACGCTGGTGCTTATGAAACCGTACTCGTCCCTCTCGAGGGACATCATCTCGCACATCTCCCTGGTACCCGCCCGGGGCCTCACCCCCGTCGCGAGGACGACCACATCCACCTCTATCTCGTGGAGCTCGCCGGAGAGCATGTCCTCGACACGCACCAGGAGGCCGTTCTCGCCCTGCGTCACCTCTCCGGGGATGCCGCGGATGTACATGGCGCCGTTCTCCTGGGTGCTCTTGTAGAACTCTTCGTAGCCCTTGCCGTAGGTCCTCACGTCGATGTAGGAGATATAGATCGTGGCATCCTTGATCCTGTCCTTCACGATGCACGCGTGCTTTGCCGTGTACATGCAGCAGACCCGGGAACAGAATCGGGCACCGCTCTGGCGGTCGCGGCTGCCGACGCACTGGATGAAGTAGAAGCGCTTCGGCGTCTTCCCGTTCATGACGATGTCCCCACCCGTCGGCCCCGTCACCGAGGTGAGCCTCTCGAACTCCATCCCCGTTATGACACCTTTCAGCCTGCCGTAGCCGAACTCCGTCTTCTCCGTTGGGTCATAGAGGTCGAAACCGGGGGCGACGACGATCCCGTCGAAGTACATCTCCGCCAGTTCGTCCCGCATGGAGTAGTCTATTGCCTTTGCCTCGCAGCGACGGAGGCATTCCCCGCACCCTATGCATCCCTCGACCTGGCCGGCGATGCACCGTCGTGCCTCGGCCATGGCGTCCGCGCTCGGGTAGCCGAGCCCCACCTCGCGAAAATCGGTAACCCTCTCGCCCACCGGCTCTTCGGGCATTGCTATCCGCGGCAGGTGCTCGATCCTGCCGGTGAGGACCTCACGCTGCTCTTCCGAAAGCCTCTGTGGCGTGCCGCGCTCCTCATCGCCCGCCGGGGCCTCGCCCCTGAGGTAGGAGCCGATCGACCACGCCGCCTTCCTTCCGGCGGCTATGGCATCGATGACGTACGCGGGCCCGGTGACCACGTCCCCGCCCGCGAACACCCCTTCGATGTTGGTGGCACCCGTCGCGGGGTCTATCGTCACCGTGCCCCCCCTGCCCAGGGCGACGCCAAGGGATTCGAGGAAAGAGGTCTCCACGGCCTGGCCCAGGGCGGTTATGACCGAGTCCACGGGCATCGTGAACTCCGAACCGGCCTTCGGCACGGGCCGGCGGCGGCCGCTCTCATCGGGCTCGCCCAGCTCCATGCGAACGCACTCCATCTCCGCGACCTTTCCGCCATCCCCCCGGAAACGGACCGGCGCGGCGAGGAACTCGATGCCTATCCCTTCGTGAAGCAGGGCGTCTATCTCTTCGCCGGCCGCGGGCATCTCCTCCCGGGTGCGGCGATAGACGACGGTGACGGACGCGCTGCCCAGCCTCTTTGCCGTCCGCGCGCAATCGACGGCCGTGTTCCCGCCGCCGATGACCGCGACACGGTCGCCAGGGGACACGTGCTCGCCCCTGTTGACACCACGCAGGAACCTGATGCCGTCGACGATCCCTTCAAGCGTTTCGCCTTCCACACCGAGGGGAAGACCCTTCGGGGCACCCGTCGCCACGAAGAGGGCATCACAGGCGTCCCGGATCACGGCGGCGGTCTTTTCTCCGCCAACATCCACGCCGCAGAGGATCTCCACCCCGAGCCTGCGGATATAGTCGATCTCGCCCTTCAACTCCTCCTTCGGGAGCCTGTATTCGGGAATGGCATACCGGAGCATGCCGCCCGGCTCGGGGAGCGCCTCGTACACGGTCACGTCGTGGCCTTCCAGGGCGAGGTCGTTGGCGCAGGCAAGCCCCGCCGGGCCGGCGCCGATCACGGCCACCTTCCTGCCCGTCCTCTGCACCTGGGGGACCTCCAGGGAGGCGATGTCGAAGTTATCGACGGCGAAGCGCTTGAGGTCCCGGATCGCCAGCGGCTCGTCGATCTCGCCCCTGTTGCACACCCTCTCGCAGGGGGCGTAACAGACCCTGCCGCAGACCGACGGGAAGGGGTTCGTCGCCCTGATGAGCCTGTAGGCGTCGGCAAACCTCCCCTCACTGATGTGCTTCAGGTAGCCGGGCACATTGGTGTTGACGGGACAGGCATCCATGCAGGCCATGTTGCACAGGCGCTCTTCCCGCTTGTCTATGAGGGCCTTGTTGGGAATGGCCTGGGGGAAGGGGATGTAGACGGCCTTCCGCGGTCCCGTTCCCACGTTGAACTCGTTCTTCATCACCACCGGACAGCCTCCGGAACAGACGCCGCAGGCGGTGCATTTCTTCAGGTCCACGTACCGGGACCTTTTCAGGATGGTGGCCGTGAACCCCCTGCCCTCCTTCTTCACGGCCATCACCTTCGCCCACGACAGGAGGTCTATCTTCTGGTTCAGCGCGACCTCCACCATCTTCGGTGAAAGGACACAGGTGGAACAGTCGAGGGTGGGGAAGGTCTTGTCGAGCTGTATCATCCTGCCCCCGATGGAGGGACTCTCTTCCACCATGGTCACATTGATGCCGCAGGAGGCGATCTCCAGGGCGGCGGTGATGCCGCCTATCCCTCCACCCACAACGAGAACTTTTGTTTCTTTTTCGTCCATCAGCCCTTTGCCAGCTCTTTGAGTTTGTCACGCACCTTGTGGATGTCCCCGACGATGCCGTAATGGGCATACTGGAAAATGGGGGCCTCCGGGTCCTTGTTGACGGCGATGATGCAGTCCGAGTCCTTCATGCCCGCGATGTGCTGGAAGGCGCCCGATATGCCCATGGCAAGGTATACCTTCGGTTTCACCGTCTTGCCCGACGTTCCCACCTGCCGCGCCTTGGGCAGCCACATCTTGTCGATGACGGGGCGCGATCCGGAAAGGACCGCCTTCAGGATGCCCGCAAGCTCCTCGTAGCCGGAGACCTCGTCCTGGTTCCCGACACCCCTTCCCACGGAAAGGAGGAACTCCGCCTTGGTGATGTCGATGTCCGCCTTCTCTTCCTCGACGTATTCCACGAATGTACGGGTCTCGACGGCGGGGACGGCTTCGATGGTCTCCGCGGGAGCGGCGGCCTTTTCCACCGCGAACTCCCGGAAGCTCCCGCTCCTCACGGTGAGTATGGCGGGAGAGCCCGCGGCCTTGAACTGCCCGAAGACCTTATCGGAGTAGTAGCTCTTCAGGAAGATGCCGGCATCCCTGTCATAACCGCTCACATCTGTTATCACGGGCATTCCGAAAAGGCCCGCGGCGTATGCCGCAGCTTCCATCCCCGATGAGGACTGGGTGAAGAGGATGTGGTCCGGCTTGCCTTTCGCGGCAAAGAGGGCTTCCAGTATCTTCCCCATGTTCATGGGATTGAGGTACACCTCTTCGGCTGCCGTGACCTTCACGATGGCGTCGACGAGCTTGTCCGCCACCTCATAGGCCCCGTCCGGGACGAGAAGGACCGACTGCCCTCCGAGAAGGGCGCCAAGACCCAGCGAGTCGAGGTTCCTCTCCTCGAAGACGCCGCGCCTCACCTCTGCAACGATCAGCGTGTAACTCATTGGCACACCCCCTTCTCCTTGAGAATGCCGAGGAGCTGGCCGCACACATCGGCGAGCTCTCCCTCGAGCATCGTCGCCCCGCCCTTTTTCTCGGGATAGACCCACTTCGTGAGCTCGATCTTAGGGGAGCCCTTTTCATATCCATCTGCCTTGAAGACCTTGCGTTCCACCTTCGAGGCCTTGCGGATACCCATGATGGAAACGTACCGGGGCTCATTGATGCCGCTCTGTATCGAAAGGACACAGGGGGTTGCCACCTTCACCTTCTCCTGGAGGCCTCCCTCGAGCTCCCTGCGGATCATGACATGGTCAGCCTCGACGGCGTCGATGCCGATCACCATGGACGCGTAGGGAAGACCCATCAGGGCGGCAACGATACCTCCGACGGCCCCGAACTGGTCGTCTTCCGACTGCACACCCGTCAGGATGATATCAAAGGGGACCTTCTCCTTGTCGATGAAGCTGCGGATGAGCTCGCCCCTCATGAAGGGGTCGTTGAGGACATCCCCCGTTTCCACGAGAAAGCCGTCCTTCGCCCCCATGGCGATGGCGCGCCGCAGAACCTCGTCGGATTCGGCGTCACCGATGGAAATGGCCGTCACCGAACCGCCCGCCTTGTCGACGATGCGCACCGCCTCTTCCACGCTGTAGTTGTCCCAGTCATTGACCTTGAAGGGCACCTTCGAGAGATCGACGGCCTGCCCTTCCCCGGTGATGCGCAGCTCTTCTTCCTGGGTTGCGGCAACCCTCTTCGTAAATACAAGGATATTCATCTTATAAGACCTCCGTAAGTATTTCTGAAAGCTCCTTCACGGCGAGACCTTTTTCTGTGGCCGGGTCTTCCAGGGTCATGACGCAGAAGGGGCATGCCGTCGCGATGATCTCGGCACCCCTGCTGACGGCGTCGAGGACGCGGACCTCGGCGTTCCGCTGGTACGTCGCCTCGACCTCAAAGAACATCCTTCCGCCGCCGCCTTCGCAGCACAGGGACATTTCCCTCGACCGGGAGAACTCGAGAAGCTCGAGGTCGGGGACGGCGCCGAGGATCGAGCGCGGCTCATCGAAGACACCGTTCTGTTTCCCGAGAAAACAGGGGTCGTGGTAGATGACCTTCTTCCCGAAAGACCCCGGCAGCTTGATCGCACCCTCTTCGACGAGGGGTGCGAGAAGCTCCGTGTAATGGACGACCTTGATGCCCAGGTCCCCGTACTCTTTCTTCAGGACGTTCATGCAGTGCGGCGAGAGGGCGACGATCTCCTTGACGCCGTACTCCTCGAAGGCCGCCTTGTTCTCCTCCATGAGCTCCTCGAAAAGACCCGCCTCCCCGATGCGCCGGATCTCGTTGCCGCAGCACGCCTCCTCCTCGCCGAGGATGCCGAACTCCAAACCACCGGCGTTGAAGAGCCGCGCGACATTCACGGGAATGACCATGCACCTCGGGTCGTAGGCCTGTATGCAGCAGACGAAGAGCAGCCTCTTACTCTGGGTCTCCGACACGTGGGGAACCTCGAAATCGAGTTTCTGCGCCCAGTCGGCGCGCTTGTTGCGGGAACGTCCCCAGGGGTTCTTCTGCACGAAAGTGTTCTCCAGGGCCTTTTGGAGCGCGACGGGGATGTCGCCGTCCTCCACGAGCTTCGCGCGAAGCTCGATGATGACCTCCGAAGGCTTCACGTCCCTCGGGCACCGTATGGTACAGGCGCCGCAGGAGGTGCAGTACCACGGAAGGGCCTCGTCGATGGCGGACTGGAACTGCTTCTTCCTGACGAGCATCCTCACGTTGAAGGGCGTCCTGCCCGATTCGGGGCAACTCCCCGTGCACTTCCCGCACTGGATGCATGTCAATACCCTGGTCGCGGCTTGTTCAACCATTACACGTAACCCCCGATGGTGATTCCATATGTATGACGGTAATTATTTTCCATGTTCCGGTGCAAGGACATATGCAATGGGGATACCAAAAAAGCCGGGTAACCCTTCGCCAATTATTATGGTATGTTAGCCCAAACGCGGCACAGGATGCAACACCCCCCGCGTGTTCGCTATGGAACAGGTGTATACTTTTGATACAGGCATATGGTGGCGTGAGCGGCTTTGATTGTCGGAACTGTTGGAGCGAGAGGAATGGCCGGAACAACAATGCGGCGAGAGCGGCTTGAGGGCCGGAAACGATATCCCCAGGAACCGGGGAAAGATCTTTCCGTCTATGCCCCTCAAACCGCTCACGTCATTCAAGTGGTTCAAGCCGCGTCTAGAAGACACGTTTCAGCAGTTCGCTGGCGATGACCGCCTTTTCGACCTCCTTGGAGCCTTCGTAGATCTCGACTATCTTCGCGTCGCGGTAGAACCGCTGAATATCGTACTCGATTATGTAGCCGTAGCCGCCGTGGAGCTGCAGGGCCTCGTTGGCCACGTAAACAGCGGTCTCGCCGGCGAACCACTTCGCCATGGAAACGAGCGCGGGGTCGAGCTTGCCGTTGTCGAGGAGGTACGCGGCCCTCCAATAGAGGCTGCGGGCGGCCTCGATGCGGGTCGCCATCTCGGCTATCTTGAACTGCACGCCCTGGAGCCGCGACAGATATCCGCCGAAGGCCTTTCTCTTCTTCACGTAGGAGATGGCCATCTCGAGGGCCCCCTGGGCGACGCCCACGCCCTGCGCGGCGACGTGGTTGCGGGTCATGTTGAAGAACTCCATGAGCTGGTAGAAACCCCGGCCCTCCTTGCCGATGAGGTTCTCGGCGGGAACCTCCACGTTGTCGAAGCTCACCTCCGCCGTGTTCGAGGCCCTGATGCCCATCTTGCCGTAGATCTTCGTCGCCGTGAAGCCCGGGGTCGCCGTGTCGAGGAGTATGACGCTGCATCTCTTGTGCACGTCCTTCGCCTCGGGGTCGGTGACGGCGTAAACGAGGAGGTACTTCGCGTTGCACCCGTTCGTTATGAACATCTTCGCGCCGTTGATGACATATGTGTCGCCCTTCTTCTCGGCGCGGGTCTTCACCATCGTCACGTCACTGCCCGCGTCGGGCTCCGTTATCGCCGTGCCGATGATGGCCTCGCCGGACGCGATCTTCGGGAGGTAGAACCGCTTCTGGTCCTCCGTTCCGAAGGTCTGGATCATCTCGGCGCCGAAACCGGCGGAGCAGATGTTCTGGCCGCAGCCGGGATCGACACGCCACACCTCCTCGGTGATGAGCGAATGCTCGAGGAACCCGAGGCCCGCTCCCCCGTACTCTTCCTTGATGAAGACCCCGATGAAGCCGTTCTCGGCTGCGCGCTTCACGATGGAGAGGTCGAACTCCTCTTTCTCATCGAAATCCTTCGCCTTGTCCCTGAACTCCTTCTCGGCGAATTCACGTGCCGCCTTGCATATGTCCTTCTGTTCCGTTGTCAGTTCCATCTGTCTTCCTCCAAAAGGTTATTCCCGGCATCTGTGCCGCTGACCCGTCTGTCCCTTCAGGCTGCGCCGAACTGCTTGCGGAGCTCCGGCTTCGAGATCTTGCCCGCGGGGTTGCGCGGCATCTCCGGGATGAAATGGACGATCTTGGGCACTTTGTAACCAGCTATCCTGCCCTTGCAGTACTGTATCAGTCCGGCCGCGTCGAGGGTCGCGCCGTCGTTGAGCACCACGATCGCCGCTATCGCTTCTCCCCACACCGGATGGGGCACGCCTATGGCTGACGACTCCCGCACTGCGGGGTGTTCGTTGACGACCTTCTCTATCTCCGCCGGGTAGACGTTCTCGCCGCCGGTGATGATCATGTCCTTCTTGCGGTCTATTATATAAATGTAGCCCTTCTCGTCGATGTGGCAGATGTCCTCGGTGTAGAACCAGCCGTTCCGGAAGGCCTTCTTCGTCTGTTCCTCCTTGCGCCAGTAGCCGAGCGACGTGCCGAGGCCGCGTACCTTCATCTCCCCTTCGCCGGGAGCGACGACGGGGTTGTCGTTGTCGTCGACGATGAGGACCTCGCAGTCGTAGGCGTCCCTTCCGCAGGATTCCAGGATACGCAGGTTGTCGTCGGTGAGCTCCTTCGCGATGTCCTTCGCCGAGAGGTTCGCCGTCACGCCCGTCGTCTCCGTGGTGCCGTGGTGCTCGCCGAGGATGCAGCCGAAGGTGTCGATAAACTGCTTGTAGACGGCAGGGATGATGCCCGCCCCGGCGAACCAGAGCTTCTTCATGCTCGACACGTCGCAGCGGTCCTTCACCGAGGGCCACACGTCGAGGAGCATGCGGACCATGGGCGTCGCGAGCATGCCCGCGACGATGTGTTCTTCCCTGGCGGCCTCGAAGAGGGCCTCGGCGTCGAACTTCTGGAAGAGGATGCTCGTCGCCCCCCGGTAGAAGGGACCGAAAAAGGAGGTCGTCGCCGTCACGTGATACATGGGGCATATCGTGAAGCCGATGTCCTCGGTTTCGATGCAGTTGTTGAAGGCGCAGGTGCGCCCGCAGTGATAGAGGTTGAGGTGGGTCTGCATGACCCCCTTCGGCGCACCCGTCGTCCCGCTCGTGTACATGAGCATGGCAAGGTCATCCTCGTCGAGGGCCTCGACCCATCCCATCGGTGCGGCGCACTGTATCATCTCCTCGTATCCGCGCCACCCGTCGGGCCGGGTCTCGACAGGCCCAATGTGCACGTACTCCCGCACCGAGGGCAGTTCTCCTTTTATCTCCTGCGCCGTCTTCACGTACTGTTCCTGGACGAAGAGCACCACGGGCTCGGCGTCGGAGAGGACCCCCGCCATCTCCCGGCCTGCCAGCCTGAAGTTCACGGGCACGAAGACATATCCCGCCGCCGTCACGGACAGGACGAGCTCCATGTACTCGTAGCTGTTCTGGCTCATGATGCCGACGCGCTCCCCTTTCTTCACCCCCATGCCGTGAAGGGCGCTTCCGATCTTCTTCGCCCTCTCCAGCAGGTCCTCAAAGGTACAGCTCCTTCCTGTCTCGAATTCCTTCATCGCCGTCTTGTGCGGGTACAGGGCTGCGTTGCGGGCGATCAACGTCCTTACCGTCTGAAAGTCATGGTTCGGGGTCATTTCCAGTCGCCTCCTGAAGTGCAGTAATAGAGTGAGATTCGCACATCATCATGAGCAATTAGCATGCCACTGAAAAGACGGTTGCAGGTCGCAGGTTGCAGGTCTCAGGTTGAAGACAAGAGAACCGACTGGTGGGGGCGGGCTCTCGCTATACGATTGATTTCGGGCTGTTACGTGGATGTGATGGAAACGATAAAGAACGGCGGGACGGGCACGCACGGGACCCCGGTAACCCTGTCTGTCTCCCGCCTGTGCATTTTCTGCACACCTGTTCAATTTCATTACAGAGGTCTGACAGGGCAGGAGGTCCGGCAAAGCGCCGACCCCCCTCAATTGTCAACACAATTGCCGAACCTACTCTGCCCGCCCTCTCACTCCGATGGTTCTTCCCTTGAACTCTTGACCCCTTGAACTCTTGAACCGCCTCTCAGGTCTTTAACCTGCAACCTGAGACCTGAAACCTGAGACCGTCTTTACAAGCTTTGGGCCGGATGGCAGCGCTCCATCCGGCCCGGGCATTGAAGGAGTGTATACGAACGGCCTATTTCATGAGAACCGACGGCAGATACAGCGTCAGTTCGGGGAAGACAAAAAGGAGCGCCACGCAGAGGAAAAGCGCGAGAAGGAAGGGGTACACGCCCTTGTAGATGACACCCATGGGGACCTTGGTTATGTTCTTCACCACGAAGACGCACATGGCGACCGGCGGGATGACGGAACCCACGCAGACGGTAAGGGAGAGCATGATGCACGCCCAGATCGGGTCATATCCCATGTTCGTGATCGCAGGGTAGAATATCGGTGTCGCGAGGATGAGGAACGCGAGGTCGTCGATGAAGGAACCACCGATGAGGTAGATCAGGAAGATGAAGATCATGATGATGTGGCGATGGACCGGTAGGCTCACCACCCATTCCGCCACACCGTTGGGGATGTTCGTGACGGCGATGAAGTGGCCCAGCACCGTCGAGGCCGCCACGATGACAAGGACCATACAGGAGGTCCGGAGGGCCTCCTTGATCGACTGCCGGATACCCTGGAACTTGATGTCACCCTTCAGGACGCACAGCACGAGGACAGCGAAGGTGCCGATCGAGCCTGCCTCGGTGGGCGTGAAGAAACCGTTCATCAACCCGCCGATGATGACGAGGAAGATCAGCACCGGCCACATGACATCGGGAAGGGTCTTCACACGGGCCGGCCAGGAGTATTTCTCGCTCTTTGGTCCTATCTCCGGGTTGATGCGGGCCCACCCGAAGATGACGACGGCAAAGAAGAAGGAGATCATGAGGCCCGGGATCAATCCCGCCATGAAGAGCTTACCTATGGAGACCTGCGTAATGAGGCCGAGGAGGATGAGCGTCACGCTGGGGGGGATAAGAACACCAAGGGTCCCGACGGTGGCCACGATACCCGTGGAGAGCTTCTTGCTGTAGTTGAACCTGTCCATCTCGGGCACGGCGACGCTCGCGAAGGTGGCACTCGTCGCCACGATGGAGCCGCATATGGCCTTGAAGATCGTCGCTCCGGCAACGGTGGCCATCGCCAGGCCTCCGGGGATGTGCCCCAGGAACTTGTGGCAACAATCGTAGAGACGCTTTGCCACCCCGGCGTTGAAGGCGATCTGCCCCATGAGGACAAAGAGCGGCACCACCGTGAGACTGTATGACTCGAGAGAGTCGTAGAAATCGTTGGCCAGCATGTTCATTGCCTGTGCGGGCCCGACGATGTAAGCGTACCCCGCCACACCGATGAGCGCCATGCCGAAGGCCAGCTCCAAGCCGGTCAGGAAGAGTGCCAGCAGGACAAAGATACCGATGACCCCTATGGTTATTTCATCCATTGTTCTCACCACCCTTGAACAGCATTACGATGTGCAGGACGAGGACGAGGACCTCCATGAAGGCACAGAACGCCAGCCCATAGGCTACGGGATAGTAGGGTATTCCCAAGGTGAGGGAGACATCCCCGGCTCGGAAAAGGTGGTTCGCCTTTGTGAGGAGGTACCAGCCCAACATCACGAAAAGTATCACCCCGAGGACCTTCGTGAAGCAGCCGAAGGCCGTCTTTACCCCCCGGGAACGTTTCTCAAGTAAAAAGTCCACGAATATATGGGCATTGTCCCAGGAGGTCTGCGGTATGGCAAAGGCCACGACGACGGCCCCTGCCATCGCAACGAGCTCATAGGTCCCCGTGATGGGTTTCCAGAAGATCCGAAGGGCAACATCCACCACCGTGAGCATCATCATCAGGAACAGAACGATGCCGCTCAACCCGTTCATCCAGCCGCTAAACCTCCTGACGGCACCGACGACGCTGTTCATCGATCATCCTCCTTAGGGAGCCGGCTGCCGGGGCCGTTTATTCTCCCCGGCAGCCTGGCCTTATGGGGGCTATTTCGTGTTCTTCTTTATGTACTCGCGGACGAACTTGAGCGCCTTGTCACCGGGAAGGTTCTTCTCTTTCATCTTCTTGACATACTCGGCGAAGAGCGGCTCGATCTTGGTGACCCATTTCTGGTTCTCTTCGGCGGAGAGCTTGACCACCTGGTTTCCCCTCTTCGTGGAGAATTCCTTTCCGTCCTGATCCATCTTGTCCCAGAGCTTGCCCTGTTTCTCGATGAACTCCTGGTTGATCGCCTCGATCACCTTCTGGGCGTCGGGGGGAATGCTGTTCCATTTCGCCTTGTTCATGGCGATGACGAAGGTCGCGGTGTAAGCGGTGCCGTAGTTCTCCGTCGTCGACTTGACGACCTCGCCGAGCTTCCAGCCCTTCAGGGCCTCGTAGCCGCACAGGAGGCCGTCGGCGACACCCTTGGACAGGGCGTCATAGGCGTCGCCCATGGGCATGGCAACCGGCGAACCGCCGAGCATGGACATCATCTTCGCGTTGGAGCCGAAGGTCCGTATCTTCATACCCTTCAGGTCATCGAGGTTCTTCACGGGTTTTCTCGTGTGGAGTATGCCCGGGCCCTGGGCGTGGAAGTACATGACCTTCACGTCATCGAATTCTTTCGGCTTGAACTGTTTATAGAACTCGTTGCCGAGTCTCGTCGCGACGGCGCCGCTCGGATAACCCAGCGGGTAGTCCAGGATCTCGGAGAGGGGGAATTTCCCCATCGTGTACCCGAGGACACAGTTCGCGATGTCCACGACGCCAGTCAGGATGCTGTCATACTGGGACTGGGGCGACGTCAGGGTCGCGCCCGGGAAATGCTGCACCTTCACCTTCCCGTTCGTCCTCTTCTCCACCTCCTTGCACCACTCCGCCGTGATGGCCGCGTTCGGATGGCTCACGGGAAAGAAGGTGGCGAAACGAAGCTTCACCTGGGCGCTCGCCGGCACCGACGTAAAACAGAAAGCCACCGCAAGGATAAGGACAACGGACACGATACTCACACACCGTTTCATAAAAACCCCCTTGATCTTGGATTTGTTGATGCTTTTGAAAAGCAATTTTGATGCCACCCCCGAAACCCCCGTAAAACCCTGAAATCAGTATACCACACCCCACCTTCCCGGCAATGGTGTGCATAAATGATACATGGGTGTGCATCTTTTGACCAGTTTCAACCGGTCAAAACGTGTACGGGCATACGGGTCGGCGCGCGAGCGCGCCTAACGGGCATACGAGGTAAAGACAAAAGACCAGGGTGGCGGGCCACGGATATTTCGTTCCGACAGATATCTTCCCCCCCCGTTTGCCCGCAGGGCAGACCCGTCCACCCGTTAGACGCGAAGCGGCGACCCGTTTGCCCGGAGGGCAGACCCGTCCTGAGGCCGCTACTTTTCCTGTGTTTTCAGGTACAGCTTCCTTCTGCTTATCCCCAGGAGACGGGCGGCTTTGCTCTTGTTGCCCTTTGCGAGGGTCAGGACGCGTTCGATGTGTTCCTGTTCGATGTGCTGGAGGCTCAGCTCGTCGGCGGAGGTGAGCTCCCACCCCTGCGCTTCCCGGTCCGCGAGACGGCTTTCCATCATGCTCTGGGGAAGGTCTTCGGGCAGGATGGTTTCCCGGGAGGCACTAAGGAGGACCGCCCGTTCCATGACGTTCGCCAGCTCGCGGACGTTGCCGGGCCAGCGGTAGTCCTTGAGGAGCTCCATGGCCTCGGGGGAGAGGGCCTTCTTCGCCCCGCCGCGGGCGAACTTCCCCAGGAAGTAGTCGGCGAGAAGAGGTATGTCGTCCTTGCGCTCCCTTAAGGGAGGCAGGGTGATGATGAAGGTGTTGAGCCGGAAGAAGAGGTCCTTGCGAAACCTTTTTTCCTTCACCTCCGCCTCGAGGGACTTGTTGGTGGCGAATATGAACCTCACGTCCACCCTGGACTCCCGCGTGTCGCCAAGGCGGCGGAAGATACCCGTCTCGAGGGTCCTTAAGAACTTGGCCTGGATGGCCATGCCCATGTCGCCTATCTCGTCGATGAAAAAGGTGCCCTTGTCGGCGAGCTCGAGAAGGCCCATCTTGTCTGCCTGGGCACCCGTGAAGGCGCCCTTCTTGTATCCAAAAAGCTCGCTCTCCAGGATGCTCTCCTGGAGCGTGCTCGAATTGACGGCCACGAACTGGCTGGGCTGCCGGGGGCTCAGATTGTGGATGGCCCGTGCCACCAGCTCCTTTCCCGTACCCGTCTCCCCGAGCACGAGGACGGGGACCTCCGAGGGCGCGACAAGGCGGATGAGGCGTTTCACCTCGTTCATGGGCTCCGAGCCGCCGATGAAGGAGTCGTGCGCCTCCACCCTCTGGAGCTGCTCCTGGAGGACGATGTTCCTCTCCCGGAGGGCCTTTTTCTCGTAGGCCTTCTGGATGACGTTGGAGAGTTCCGTCAGCTTGCAGGGCTTGCTGAGGTAGTCGTAGGCACCGAGCTTCATCGACTGGATGGCCGTGTCGACGGAGGCATGGCCCGTGAGCATGATGATCTCGAGGTTGGGTTCGTTCTTCTTGACCGATTCGAGGAGTTCCACCCCATCCATGTCGGGCAGCCTGATGTCGAGGACGCAGACATCGAAGGTCTGCTTCTTCATCAGGGCGAGGGCGTCGCGCGCTGTGGACGCGACGGACACCGAGAAACCTTCTCGGGAGAGCTTCTTCTTGAAGGCCTCAACAAGCTGTTCCTCGTCGTCGACGATCAATATCCGGATCACCTCTGCCTCCTCGGCGGCAGCTTACCTGGCGTAGAGGGGAAGGGAGATCCTGAAGACGCTCCCTCCATCGAGGCGCTGCCCCACCTCGATGCCGCCCCCCATCCTCTGCAGAAAATCATAGCACAGCGTGAGCCCCAGACCCGTGCCCTTCTTTATCCCCTTCGTCGTGAAGAAGGGCTCGAAGATGAGCTCGCGCATCTTCTCGGGGATCCCCGGACCGTTGTCCTCTATCGCAACCTCGAGAGTGTTGCCGGACACCTGCCGGGCCTTTATCCATATGGCCGCGTTCTTCTGCCCCTCGACGGCATCGACGGCATTGACAATGACGTTGAGAAAGACCTGCCGCACCGCGTCGAAATCGCCCTTTACCGCCGGCAGGGGCGAGGGCACATCCTGAACGAACCTCACCGGGAGCCTCTGGAAATTGATGTGGTCCAGGATCTCATCGAGGAGCCCGGTGAGGTCGATGCTCGTCTTCCCCAGGTCCTTTTTCCTCGTCACGTCGAGGAGGCTCTTGATCGTCTTGGTGCACCTGAACGCCTGCTCCTCGATCACCCTCAGACTTTCCTTGAACTCCTCCAGGTCCCTCCTGCTGAACTTTCCCCCCTCGAGGTTCTCAAGGGATTCCAGAGCAAGCTCCGCGTTGGCCGTTATGGTGGCGAGGGGATTGTTGAGCTCGTGGGCGATGCCCGTCGTAAGCCTCCCTATCATGGACATCTTGGCTTCCTGCATCAACTGGTCCCGCGCCCTGACGCGCTCCGTCGTCTCCTCGATGATGCACAGGAGGCCTTCCACACGGCCATCCTTGTCCTTGATGGGAACACCCTTGAAGTAGATGTACTGCGGCACCCCCCAGTAATCGATAAAGGGGAAATCCCAGAGCTGAAAGGGCTTGCCCTTGAGACCCTCTTTTATATGGTTAGACATGCCGCATTTCTTCGTGTAGGGGTTCTTTATCCAGTTGAACCCGAGGAGCTTCTCCTTCGCCTTCGCCATGTTCTCGAATCCCGACAGGGTGGCGAGAGCCGGGTTGACGCTGGAGAACTCCCCCTTTCTATTAATGGTAAAGATCGCCACCGGGGCGTTCTCCACGATCTCATAATTGAACTCCCCGAGTTGGCGAAGGTCTTCCTCGGTCCTGCGGAAGGCCGTGACGTCCCGTATGATCTCGACGACCCCCATGAGGCCGTCTCCCTCATTGCCCTCGAGAGGGGACGCGGTGAGGACAAAGTACTCGGCGCTGCCGCCCTTACCGATCTTCATCTCCAGCTCTTCCATCCTGCCGCTCTCGTAGCACCGCATGACAGGACAGCCTTCACAGGGCTTGCGCCTCCCCATGATCACGGAATAGCAGTGCTTTCCCTCAAGCTCCCCGGCACCCTTGCCTCCCGACCACCGGCGGCTCACGGACCCTACCCATTCGATCCTGAGGTCGGGGCTGATGAGGAAGGACCCCCCGCACAAAAGGCGCATGATCGACTGGAGGGTTGAGGAACTCTTCCGGGAATTCATCTCGGCCATGACGACATAGGATAGCAAAAAAGGTGCCAGAAGGGAAGCGGTCCCCCGGACCGCTTCCCGTTCAAGGGTTCAAAAGTTCAAGAGTTCAAGGGAAAGGTTGTTCTTTTGTCTCCTGCTCTTGAACTCTTGAACTTTTGAACCCTTGAACTTTCTTTACCCTGTTCTTCACCCCGTTTTCCCTTGACTTTATCCCCACATCCCCATATTATCTAACGGAAAATGTTCGCTATGTGCCTTATCTTATTGAGATAGTTCCTGCCCGGTTCAGACCGCTTACTGGCTGTTCCGTCGGCAGATTGCATCATCGGGCAGGGTTTGAGGGAAAGCCCGGGTCTATGATAGTCTCTCTTGTGCGATAAACAGGTGGGGGGCCATGCAAGCGGCAGACAGATGAGATTGCAGATTGACAGACAATTTTCCATCGGCCTCGTGATGGCCCTGTGCGTCCTTGTACTTTCGGCCATGTCCTGCTCCTCGGGCAATAAGGCACAGGGGGGAGGAGGACAGCAGGGTGGATCACAGGCGCAGGCGCCGGTGCAACAAAGCGGGCCGCAGCCGCAGCAGGACGAGAAGCTTAAAAGCCTCGGCCTCGACCCCTCGCGGCCGTATGCCGCGAAGGCCATCCAGATCGAGTACCGGGCGGACCCGAACCTGAACCTCTACCAGGACAAGCCGCACACCCTTGCCTTCGTGGTCTACCAGCTCTCCGACATCAATCCCTTCACCAACCTCACGAAGGATGCCGCCGGGCTCACAACCCTTCTCAAGGGAGAGGCCTTCGACAAGACCGTCATGGCGGTGAACCGTTTCTTTATCGAGCCGGGCAGCACCAACCGCCTTGACATAGACCGTTACGAGAACGTAAAATGGGTGGGCATCGTGGCAGGGTATTACGACCTCACGCCGGGGCAGGTCACGCGGAGCTATGAGATGCCCGTGCTCATCGACACAAAAGGGATGATCTTCAAGACCAATGAAGCCAAAATGGGGCTGTTGGGGATGAACCTCTATTTCGGTCCCACCAGCATTCAGGAGGTGCCAGGCCCATGACGGAACCCAGGAAACCGGTTTTCTGGTATCAGGGACTTTTCCTGCAACCCCAGCATCTGCAACAGGCGGACCTCTTCCATCAGTCCGCCCTCGCCCCCTTGAAGGAGCACCTTCAGCCCTTCTTCTACGGGACCTGCGGTCACACCATCGACGAGGGGGCCTTGAGGGAGATGGTCTTCAACCTTGCCGACGGCGAATTCCTCTTCCAGGACGGGACCTGGGTCAAGACCACTCAGAACGCGAAGCTCGAGGCGCGGTCCTTCAAGGATGCCTGGACCAACATGGAGAAGTCCTTCAAGATCTTCCTGGGGCTGCGCCGATGGGACCAGACGGGGAAGAACGTCGCCGAACCGGGCGATCACATGGAACGGCGGCGGTACATAGAAGGCGAACCGACGGGCGGGACGAGGGACATCCACGTGGGCGACAACATCGCGGAGGTCAAGCTCCTCGACCACCTGCTCAGGTTCTTCTGGGAGGACGAGATCGGCGATGCCGCGGACTACCATCTCATCCCGCTGGCTGTCCTCACCTTCAACGGTCAGGACGTGGTCCTTTCCCGGGATTTCGTCCCTCCCGCCGTCACCGTCGCGGCGGCGGAGCCGCTCCTTAAGATCACGCGAAACATACGGGAGCTCGTCCTCTCCCGCTGCCGCATCCTTGAGGAGTACAAAAACCCGCGGGGCTTCCAGAAGGCCGACCTCCAGGCGGCATACCTCAATTTCTTCCTCGCCCTCCATACACTCAACCGGTATGTCCCGCTTTTCGAGCATTTTACCGAGGTCTCGACGGTCCATCCCTGGACGGTATACGGCATGCTCAGGCAGTGCGCAGGCGAGCTCAGCTCCTTCACGGACCGCGTCGACGCCCTGGGCAGGCTCGCCAACGGCACGGAGCTCATTCCCCCCTACGATCACGAGAACCTCCTGTTCTGCTTCCGCCAGGTGCAGCTGCTCATCGAGGAGATCATCGCCTCCATGATCCTCGGGATGGAGAACGTCATCCATTTCGAGAGGGACAACCATTATTTCCGCGGTCGGCTGCCCCAGGAGCTCCTTGACAACAGGAATTTCTTCTATCTCATCGTCAAGTCGGCGGCCGAACCCGACAGTATCTGTGATATGGTGAGACACATCGTGAAGCTCGGGTGCGAGGAAGAGGTCCCGGTACTCATCACGAGGGCCCTGCCCGGCATCCCGCTGGAGCAGAAACTGGAGATGCCCCCGGGATTGCCGAAGAAGCCGGGCATGCTTTGCTTCGAAATAGACAAGACGAACCGGTACTGGCATGACGTCCTGAAAAACGGGAAGATCGCCCTGTACTGGCCGGACGCGCCGGAGGACATGATCATCGAACTTGCGATCCTGAAACCATGAGCGGGCGCTTATGAGACTTGTTGACTGCTATTCCGAACTCCTGGCTTACACGGTCTATCTCACGGGTTCCGAACCGTCGGCGGCCACGGTGTCCTATGAAGAAGCGCGGGGGCGCTATGAAGGCCTGTGCGGGCGCGCCGAGGCCACAAGGGTCAGCGGCGAGATCTCCGAAAAGGATTGGCGCGAAGGGCTCTTCGCCGTATGCGCCCTCATCGACGAGATGATACTCTGCAGCGCCTGGCCGGGAAGGGACAAATGGCAGCTCAACCAGCTCCAGCACCATTTCTTCAATACCACCAACGCCGGGACGGAGTTCTTCGACCGCCTCAAGGCCCTCACCCCCGACGAGGACGGGGTCCGGGAGGTCTACGGGTGGTGCCTTGCCATGGGGTTCAAGGGCGCCTATTTCAGGCCTGAGGATGCCAGAGAGCTCGAAAGTATCACAGGGGCCAACCTCGACCTTTCCGGAAGGCGCCTCTTGGAAGAGGACATCCCGCATATGTTTCCCGACGCTTACGGCGCCGAGGGAAAAAGACGCAGGAAGGGTATGGGAGCTACCGTCGCCTTCATGGTGCTCGCGGGCATCGTGCCCGTCCTCGTCTTCCTGATACTTTTTGGCTTTTACAGCAGTGTTCTTAAGGGTATCCTCGCCGGCTACTTCCATTAGCCGGCGGCGATACGGGGCCGTCCTTGCCGGCCGGGGTTTTTGATATGATTAAGAAGATACTCAAGGTAGTGCTCATCGTTCTCCTTCTGGCCGTCCTTGCCGCGCTCGACGCCTGGCTCGTCTGGAAGAAAGGTTGGCCCCCCTGGGTGGGAGGCGCCATCTTCGCGGGGGTCATCGGCATCTTCGTGGGCATCATCTTCCTCAAGAAGTATCTCCTGCGGCGCAGGGAGAAGAAATTCGTCGAGAGGGTGGTGCAGCTCGATGAAAGCGCCATACGGGGCGCCCCCCTCCACGAAAGGCGTGAGCTTCAGGACCTCCAGGAACACTGGAAGGAGTCCTTGGGCCTCCTTAAGAGATCTTCCCTCAGGAAACGCGG
Organism: Syntrophorhabdus sp.; assembly: GCA_012719415.1. Lineage (NCBI taxonomy): Bacteria > Pseudomonadati > Thermodesulfobacteriota > Syntrophorhabdia > Syntrophorhabdales > Syntrophorhabdaceae > Syntrophorhabdus > Syntrophorhabdus sp. Next base: position 7,105 of record JAAYAK010000313.1, on the reverse strand, counting down.
CAACCCTCTCTACGCCCTGCCATGGTTCGTCGTCATAGGGGAATCGGGTTCGGGCAAGACGACGGCCATACGGAACTCGAGGCTTGAGTCCCCCGTAGCCTACCCCGACCGCGCGGCCACCATCTCCGCCACGATAAACTGCGACTGGTGGTTCTTCGAGGATTCCATCGTCCTCGACACGGCGGGACGCTATACCATCCCCCTCGACGAGGTCCCCGACAGGGAAGAATGGGAGAGGTTCCTCACCCTTCTCGCGAAATACCGCCGCAGGGAACCTATAAACGGGGTCATCATCACGGTCCCCGCGGACAAGCTTCTCGGGTCCGACAGGAGCGTCCTCAGGGAGGACGGCCAGAACATACGCAAGAGGGTCGACCAGCTCATGCGCGTCGTGGGCGCCCGTTTCCCCGTGTACGTCCTGGTGACCAAGATGGACAAGGTTTACGGCTTCAATGACATCTTCGAGGGCCTTGCCCCGGAAGACGCGGCGCAGGCCATGGGGTACCTCAACAGGGACACAAGACCCCACTGGGACACCCTCCTCGAGGAGGCCTTCGAAAGCGTATCGGGTCGCATCGGTGAGGCATCCCTCACGGCAATACGGGAGAAGAGGGCCGTGAAGCCCGGTACGATAGTGTTCCGGGAGGAGTTCCTGAGGCTTAAGGCCGGCATGATAGAGTTCCTGAAGGCGGTTTTCGGAGACAACCCCTATCAGGAGACTCCGCTCATGCGGGGCATCTTCTTTTCCAGCGGCAGGCAGGACGGCGCGCCGTCGTCGGAGTTCCTCGACGCGGCAGGGTTCGTCCCCTCGTCGAAGGACGCCCCTGCCCCTGAAAGAGGCATGTTCCTGAGCGACATATTCGCCCGGGTCCTCCCCGACGACCGATCCCTGTACACGCACACCCATGACTTCCTGCGCTGGAGGCGCATCATTCGCAGCCTCGGCTTCACCTCATGGCTCTTTCTCTGGGTTGCCCTCATCGGGCTTCTCTCCTTCAGCTTCTTCCACAACATAAGCACCCTGAAGGAGTTCACCGACGTCTTCAGGAGCCTGCCCGCCCTTCCCGGAGATCCGGGGCCGAACCTTCTGACCATCGAGAAGTTCAGGTTCGAGATCGACGAGCTGCAAAGGAACAATTCGCGATGGTTCCTGCCCTCATTCGGCCTTGCCGCATCCCGCGCGGCTGAGAGGCGGGCGAAGAAGCACTACATCATTCTCGTCAATAAGGGTTTCCTCTGGGACTTCGACAAGGAGGTTTCCCGCAAGCTCAACACGGTGAACACCGATTCCGATCCCGACGCGATCGCCACCTACGCCGATTTCTACGTCATGCGCACGGGGCTCGAGAACGGCCTTTTGGACAAGGGAAAGTTCCCGGACATGAAGGGTTTCGACCGGGTGGCGGCGGCGGCGATAGACCTCCACTATTCCACCCTGCCCTATGAGGCGGCCCAGGTATTCGGGAACGTCTACCGCGATTATCTCCTGTGGCACGACAACTGGGCCGAGCTTGAACGAAACCGCGAGCTTCTCCAGGCCGGCCTTGTCTCTCTCGTCACGAGGCACAAGAGCCTGGACTGGCTGGTCCGCAAATCCATCCCGGACGCCTCCGACGTGACGCTCGTCGATTTCTGGGGGAGCGCCGAGGTGGGGGAACATGATGACACCGTCCTCATTCCCGGGGCGTACACAAAGGCGGGCCGGAAACACATCTCCGATTTCATCGACCACCTTGAGGGCGTGTTGAAGGAGGACAACGCCATCGCGGCCATGACCCCGTCGTTCTGGCAATGGTACCATGGGGAATACTATAAAGCCTGGTATGATTTCGCCGATAACTTCCACAAAGGGGCGGACGCGTATCAGACGGAGACTGCGCGGCGCAACATGGCCGTCCTCATGGGCACGGACCGCAATCCTTACTGGAAGCTCATCTCGCGTATGAGCGTCGAGCTGACACTGCCGGATTCGAAGACAAAGCCCCCGAAATGGGCGGAGCTTCCGACGGAGCTCGTGAACATCGCCATGCTCTCTGGCGCGGGCGACAAGAAGGCCGCCAAGAATGAGAGCCTTGTGACCAGGATAGGCGAGAGACTGAAGAAGGCGGAGACCTCGGCCGAGGCGAAACTGGACAAGCTGGATCCCCAAATGATGCAAAGAGCCGAGCAGCGCTCCTCGAGGGCAAAGGTGTACGCCGAATACGTGAAGGCCCTTGGCCTGACGGCCCCCATGGCCTCATCGGGAGACACGGCGATGCGCATGATCTCCGACCTCTTTGCCGGCCAGGCGGCGCTCGCCGAGGACAAATCCCCCTTCAACCAGGCATATACACAGTACCTCGCGCTCAAGAACATGATGAAAGAGGACGACTACGGCGATTCCGATTTCCTCTGGGCCCTCGTCGGCGGCCCCCTCAACTACCTCGTCGACTACGGCGTTGCAAAGACATCATGCTCCCTCCAGGACAGGTGGGAGGGTGACGTTATCCGCAAGATGGACGGCGTCCCCAAAGACAAGGTCCTGAAATCCCTCTTCGACAAGACCGACGGTGTCGTGGTCAAGTACCGGGACGATACGGCAAAACCCTTCCTCGTGCAGGCCAGGGTGGGATACACACCGAGGAAGGCTTACGAGAACACGGTGTTCCAGCACAGCATACCCTTCAAGCCGGACTTTCTGAAATTCCTCAACGCGGCTCCTTCGGCGCCGGTGGAATTCCAGTCGGACCATGTCGTGCCCATTCAGACGGTGCCCATCGAGGTCAACGCCGAGGCCGCCGTGAAACCGCTGGGGAACACCCTGTCGCTGCAGTGCGCCGATGGAACGGTGGTGCTTAACAATTATAACTACCCCGACTCCAGGTCCTTCACGTGGTCGCCCGAGAAATGCGGCAACACTGTTCTGAAGATCATGTTCCCCGACTTCACGCTTACAAAGGTCTACAAAGGGTCTACGGCCTTCGCCAATTTCCTTACCGATTTTTCCTCGGGCGCGAAGACCTTCAAAGCGGGTGATTTCCCCGCGGACAAGACGGGCCTCGCGAAGGCCGGCGTCACATGGATAAAGGTACGGTACAAGATCGACAACGCTCAGCCGGTCATCGCCGGGCTCAAGAAGAGCTCGAAGAAGGCCCCTGCGGTCGTTGCGGACTGCACCTTCAAATAGGCAACAGAACGTGAGAGGCTCTGTTCATGGAACTTAACGAACTGGGGATCACACCAATACCGGGAGCTTCGGCCGCCGGCGCCGACGTGCGGTCCGAGGAGATATTCGACAAGCTCTCCACGGAGATCGAGAAGATGTCCTCACCGTCCGCGGCAGGCGCCATCGACTGGGAGAGGGTCAAGACCATCTGCGCCGACATCCTCGGCGGCAGTTCCAAGGACCTCCTCGTGGCCGGCTACCTATCCGTGGCGCTCCTCAAGACCGACGGCCTCGCGGGTCTCCGGACGGGGGTGCACATATGGCGGGACATGCTCTCCACATACTGGGACAGCCTTTTCCCCGCGAAGTCCCGCATGAGAGGGCGCCGCAACGCCATTGAGTGGTGGGCGGAGAAGGTCTCCTCGACGGTCAGGGACCTCAAGCCGGAACAATGGAAGAAAGAGGATATAGATTCCCTTTATACCGATCTCGACGCAATCGACACATTCCTCAGGAACAACATGGAAGAGGCGCCGGCGGTGGGACCGCTCATGTCCATCATCGGCTCCGTCCTGGCCCCCGTCGAGGAGAAACCGGCGCCTGAAGCGCCGCCGCCGAAAACCCCCGAACCCAGGCAGCCAGCCGCGCCGCCGTCCACTTCAAGGCCTGCGGCCGATCCGGGACCCGTCCCCGCGGGGGACGATCCCGACCCGCTCATCAGGCACGCCATTGAAACGCTGAGGGCCGCCGCGGGGCTCCTTGTGGAGAAGAATGGCGCCGACAACCTGTACTTCCGCGTCAACAGGACCGTGGCATGGATGACCGTCACGGCGCCGCCGCCGAGCCACGGCGGCAGGACGATGATTGAATCCCCGGACGAGGAAGTCCGGGATTCCATAAAGAGCATGCACCGTTCCGGCAGCTGGAAGAACCTCCTTTCCGCCTGTGAATCCCGGGTAGCGCAGTTCCTCTTCTGGCTCGACCTCAGCCGCTACGCGGCCGAGGCCCTCGAGAACCTGGGGATGAAGGCGGCCTCCGCCGAGGTCACGGGCCTCACGGTCCTCTACGTGAAACGCCTGCCCGGTGTCGAGAGGCTCACCTTCTCCGACGGCACACCCTTTGCCGATCCGGACACGAAAAGGTGGCTCGCCGAGGCGGACTCGGCCCCGGCGCAGGGTGACTCCGAGGGTCTCGTGAAACAGGTGGAGGACGACACGGGCAAGGCGAGGGCCATGGCCCAGGCGGGCAACCTGCCCGCGGCGGTGGCATCGCTGAGGGACGCCCTTACGAGGTCGCCGTCGGTGCGGGAGCGTTTCCTGCGCCAGGTCCACCTGTGCCGGTTCCTCAGCGAGAACGACCAGACCAGGGTGTCAGGCTCGCATTTCCGCGAGCTCGTCACGCTCATGGACGCCTACAGGCTGGGTGAGTGGGAGCCCGCCCTGGCCGCTGAGGCCTGCGAGGTGATACTGGCGGGGGCTCGAGGACAGGGGCTCGAGGACCTCGTTCCCGATGTCTTCAGGCGCCTGAGCCTTATCGATCCCGTCAAGGCCATGGAGTACGCCTGATGCCGGTTTCGTTATACACGTGAAAGTGATGGTTTTATTTTGCCGTGATTTGCAATATAATAGTTTGATTCCGAATATTTGTCACGGAATGCATACGCTTCATACAATGTAAGTGGAAACACTATTCCTTGCGAAGGAGGGATTGAAATGGCTAAAGAAGGTTCCGTTGCACCGAAAGAACGTGTGAATATCGTCTATCGGCCGGCAACAGGCGATGCGAAAGAAGAGATCGAGCTTCCTCTCAAGGTCCTCGTCATGGGTGACTTCACGCTCCAGAAGGATTCGAGGAGCGTCGAAGACCGGCAGCCCATCAACATCGACAAGGACAACTTCAACGACGTCCTCGGCGCCCAAAACATCCGGCTGGAGACGGTGGTGGACAACAAGCTTTCCGATGAGCCCGACGCGCAGATGAGCATCAACCTCGATTTCAAGAAGATGAAGGACTTCGAGCCCGATACCATCATACAGAAGATACCGGAGCTCAAGAAGCTCATGGAGCTCAGGGACGCCCTCAAGGCCCTCAAAGGTCCCCTGGGGAACATCCCTGAATTCAGGAAGAAGATCCAGGACATCGTGAAGGACGAGGAAGTGAAGGCCCGTCTCCTGAAAGAACTCGGGATCGAAGGGTAGGGGGTGAAAAGTGGCTGAAGAAAAGAAAGAAGCTCAACAGCGAGAGGCCGAGGGGCAAACGTCCCTCCTCGACGAGATCGTCGCCGCCACGCGTCTGAAACCGTCCGAAGAGGCGTACTCCATCACGAAGCAGGGCCTCCAGGCCTTTATCGACGAGATGCTCAAGCCCGGCAAGGAGATCCGCGTGACGGCCTCCGCCGTGGACGAGATGATCGCCAACCTCGACCAGAAACTGTCGAAGCAGGTGGATGTCATCCTCCACAACAAGGACTTCCAGCAGCTCGAGGCGGCGTGGACGTCCCTCAAGTTCCTCGTCGACAAGACCAATTTCCGCGAGAACATCAAGGTCGAGGTGATGAACGTGACCAAGACGGACCTCCTCGACGATTTCGAGGACGCCCCGGAGATCACGAAGAGCGGCCTGTACAAGCTCGCGTACACCCAGGAATACGGCCAGTTCGGCGGCAAGCCATACGGCCTCATGGTGGGAAACTTCGAGTTCGGCCCCTCGGCGCCGGACATCAAGCTCCTCCAGAACCTGGCGAGCGTCGCCACCATGTCCCACGCGCCCTTCGTCGCGGCCGCGGGCGCGCAGTTCTTCGGCATAGACAGCTTCACAGGCCTTCCCAACCTCAAAGACCTGAAGTCCATCTTCGAGATGCCCCAGTACATCAAGTGGCAGTCCTTCCGGGAATCCGAGGATTCACGCAACGTGGCACTGGCCCTGCCCCATTTTCTCCTTCGCATACCCTACGGCCCGGACACGAAACCGGTGAAGGGCTTCAACTACAGGGAAGACACGACCGCCGGTGACGGCAACTTCCTCTGGGGCAACGCGGCCTTCGCCTTTGCGTCGCGGATAACGGACAGCTTCGCCAAGTACCGCTGGTGCGCCAACATCATAGGGCCCCAGGGCGGCGGTGCCGTCGAAGATCTCCCCATCTACCAGTATGAGGCGATGGGTGAGCTCCAGACGAAGATACCCACGGAGGTCCTCATCTCCGAGCGCCGGGAGTTCGAGCTAGCCGAAGAGGGCTTCGTCGCCCTGACGATGCGCAAGGGGAGTGACAACGCGGCCTTCTTCTCCGCCAATTCCACGCAGAAACCGAAGGTCTTCGCCAACACGCCCGAGGGCAAGCAGGCGGAGCTCAACTACAAGCTCGGCACACAGCTTCCCTACACCTTCATCGTGAGCCGTCTCGCCCATTACATCAAGGTCATCCAGCGCGAGAACATCGGCACCTGGAAGGAGAGGGGAGACCTCGAAACGGAGCTCAACAACTGGATCCGCCAGTACGTCGCCGACCAGGACAATCCTTCACCGGGCGTCCGTTCGCGGCGCCCCTTGAGGAAAGCGAGCATCACCGTCACCGACGTGGAAGGCGAACCCGGCTGGTACAGGGTCAACATGCAGGTACAGCCCCATTTCAAGTACATGGGGGCATCCTTCACGCTATCCCTGGTAGGTAAACTCGACAAGGAGTAGAAAGGATCGAGTTTAGCAGTTAAGTCCAATAAAGGAGGGAAATGTTATGGCAATGACATGCTACATGACCATCAAGGCAAAGAACCAGGGCGACATCCAGGGCGACTGCACTCAGCAGGGGCGTGAGAACACGATAATCCTCTACGGTCTCGACCACACGGTGGAGATACCGAGGGACACCCATACGGGCCTTCCGACGGGGCAGCGTATCCACAAGGCCCTCAAGGTCCTGACACACATGGGCAAGCACACGCCGAAGATCTTCCAGGCGTGCTG
>JAAYAK010000312.1 GCA_012719415.1 Syntrophorhabdus sp. | reverse complement strand
GGGACGAGAAGGCCGCCGGATTTTGGTAGGCTTCGAAATCCGGCGGCAATCTTTTCTCTCTTTTCTCCTCTCTTTGCGAACTCTGCGATCTTGAGAGAGGAGCGAACGCGACGAACGGGCGAGAGATAATGCTTTTGTCTTTCGTCTTTCGCCTACTCCACGATGCACACCGCCAGCCCCGCCCCCTTATGCAGGATGGTCGCAGCGAGCCCGCCGGCAAGGACAGGGACCGCGCCGTGCCTGCCAAGGACGAGCGTACGGTACCGGCCCGACTTTGCCTCCTCGAGGATCGCTTCTGCCACCGTCACCGTGTCGCCGGCCACCATGGTCTCGATCTGCCCGCCCTCGATACCTTTCTCCGCGAACAGCCGGCGTGCCTTCTCAAAGAGGGGCTCGAGCACCATCTTCTGGTTCGCGAACCACCTGTCGATGACCACCTGTCGCTCCTCTTTCTCCTCGGCCGTGAGGATATGCCCATCATCCCAGAATTGCGGCGGTATGTTCGGGATGACATAGAGTAGCGTTACCTTGATATCCCTGAGCCCCGAGAACTGGTCCGCCACATAGTTCACAGCCTTGAAGGCGCTCTCGGAACCATCAAAGGCGATCAAGACATTCCTCTCATCCATGGCCCCTCCTTTTGCTGCAAGCTCTACTATTAAGCCTAGCACCTTATCCCGGATGCACAACACGAAAGGGATACGCCCGACCCTGTCGCGGGTATGGGCAGTCCGCCGTCGAGGTAAGGCTCAAGGACTTTCCTCTCGCCCGCTTCGCTTGAGTCCACGGAGATCGCAGAGAAACGATTCGGCCGGATTTCGAAGCCTTCCAAAATCCGGCCGGCTTTGCATCCCGTCTGGGACGGGAGGCAAAGAAGGAGCTTGGTTTCAGGTGGGGGGATGGAAGTCTTGGGGGGTAAGGTAGTGTGGGGGTTGGAGGATGGGGTATAGGACCCATAGGACCTATGACTACAGGGAAGATGAGGGGGGATAGCTTGTTCAGGATAAAAAAACTATTTGTTTCTCTCCCGCCGGGACGGCGGGACGAGAAGGCCGCCGGATTTTGGTAGGCTTCGAAATCCGGCGGCAGTCTTTTCTCTCTTTTGGTCTCTCTCTGCGTCCTCTGCGAACTCGAGAGAGGAGCGCAAGCGACGAACGGGCGAGAGATAATGTCTCTTTTCTAGGGCAGGTATACGCCCGTGCCGATGAAGTAGTCTGTGCCGGGGATGGGTTCAACGTAGCCCAGTTTGGGCGCCTCGGTCTTGGAACCCGGTTTTACCCAGTAGAAATCGACGAATCCGCCGCCCTTTTTCGCGGCTTCGAGGAGAGCGCGGATGACGTATTTGCCCTTGGTGTCCTTGTAATCGTACAGGTTCTTGCCCTGCAGGTCTTTCTGTGCGGCATGGGCGATGTTGACGCACTTTGAATCGTAGACGTAGAAATATCCCGAATTATCGGCGTAGAAGCGCACCGGGGCGATAAAGGACCGGATCAGGGCGGCGCGGTCCTTCTCATTCTTCACGTTCGCCAGGGCCCCGCCCAGGGCGGCGGCAAAGCTGTGGGTCATGACTTTGGCGGTATCCTTGTACTGTTCGATGGGCGCGGCCTTCGGCGCTGCCTGGGGGGCTGCCTCAGCGGGGACCGTAAAGCACACGAGCAACGTGAGGCCGAGAACGAGTGCGAACATTGAGAAAATGCGGGTACGTGATGCGATCATAACGGTAAATCCTCCTGTCATTAAGATGGTTTCAGGGTTCAAGAGTTCAAGAGTTCCATGAAAAGGAAACTGTCTTGCTGTCCTGCAGCTCTGAAACAATGGAACGGCCGATTGCCGTATCCTTCCTGTTCATAGATAGTTGAAACGAACCGTATATGCCTGTGTTATCGCGCCAAGTGCCTTGAAGCTTAACAGAAAGGGAAAAAAGCTTCAAGGTTACCGCATCCAGATGGATCTTTGTCGGCACGAGAAAGAGAGATCTATCTTTAGATCTTTCCCTTGAACCCTTGAACTCTTGAACCCTGAAACCGTCTTCAATCTACCACCGCCAGGAAGTCGATCTCGATGAGCCAGTCCGGACGCAGCAGGCTGTGGACCACGACCCCCGTCGCTGCGGGATAGCTGCCTTTCCGGAAGTACTCCCTCCGTATGGCGGCGGTCTTCAGATAGTCGGGAACTGCCTCGGGAGCGATGTAGTCCGTGGTCTTGATGACATCGTCCATGCTTGCCCCCATCTTTTCGAGAAGCTTTTTCACACTCTCGTAGATATAACGGACCTGCGCCTCAAGGTCGCCGGCGTGGACGGTCCGGTGGTTCATGTCTGTGGCCACCGAGCCGGAGATGGCAATGATCTTGCCCTTCTTCACCCCGTCGCTCCAGGTGAATTGCTTGCGTTCATACATCTCTTCGTAGATGTTATGGCATTCTTTTTCCATGGTTGTCGCTCCTTTATCGATATGTGCCTGCCCCCTGGCTCGCCATCAGTTCTCTCGCGCGGCGGTACTCAACGAGGTCCGCGACGGTGACGACGGGCATGGAGTGTGTCTCGGCAAACGTCACGATGTCCGGCAGGCGGGCCATGGTCCCGTCGGGGTTCGTAAGCTCGCAGAGCACACCGCAGGCTTTAAGCCCCGCCATCCTCGCGAGGTCGACCGTCGCTTCCGTGTGCCCCTGCCTCTCCAGGACGCCCCCGGGTCGGGCCCTCAAGGGGAAGATGTGTCCCGGGCGGCTTAAGTCCTCCGGCTTCGCCTCGTCGGCGACGGCTGCTTTCACCGTTGCAACCCGATCGGCTGCGGACACACCCGTCGTTACACCCCGGGCGGCCTCTATGGACACGGTGAAAGCCGTCTGGAACCGGCTGGAGTTGCGCTCGACCATCATGGGGAGGCTGAGGGAACGCACCTTCTCCGGGGTCAGGCACAGGCAGACGATGCCGCTGCACTCCCGGATCAACATGGCCATCTGGGCCTCGGTGAGCGTCTCGGCGGCGAAGATCAGGTCGCCTTCGTTCTCCCGGTCCTCGTCGTCGGTGACGAGCACCCCCCGTCCCGCCCTCAGGGAAGAGAGGGCGTTTTCCACACGCTCGACGGGGTCCCCAAAACGTGCTAACAGTGTTCGATCCATGGCAATACCTCCTCGACTAAGATGGGCTTACCAGAATCAGGGCACAGAGATGACAGCTATGGCGTCCGTACGGACAGACTCTCGCCGGGTCACGGACCCGAGGCGGTCTTGCAGGGGCTAATGCTGTCTTATCCTCTTCCATCCGGACTGTAACCGTCGGCTCTGGCCTCTCACCAGATCTACTGACCTCCTTTCCGATCGAAAGGAGCGTTCGCGGGCTCCCCGGACCAACTCTCCGGGATACCGCCGGTAGGGACTTTCACCCTGCCCTGAGAATAAGCTCGAAAAGGATACACCAACCGTGGGGCCGCTGTCAAAAACCGAAAACGGTT
>JAAYAK010000311.1 GCA_012719415.1 Syntrophorhabdus sp. | reverse complement strand
CGTACCACGATCCCTGTCATATCGGCCGCGGAGGAGGGATATACGATGAGCCCAGGAAGGTCCTGTCGGCGATACCCAATCTCGAGGTCATCGAAATGGAACACGCCAGGGAAAACGCCTCCTGCTGCGGACGACACGTTATGCGTTATCCCCGGCTTGGTATGTCCATCAACGAAAACCGTCTTAATGAGGTTAAGGCGACGGGTGCGCCGGTCCTGGTCGGCGCCTGTCCGACATGCGAGACAAATTTCCGCCTGGGCATAGGCGAAACGGGTTCGAATCTGGAAGTTTTCGACATCACCGACCTGGTATGTCACAGCGTGGGATTGCCCACGCTGGTCATGAGCAAGCTCATGAGATTGGGTGTGATGTAAGGAGGGATCTCTATGGACATATTCCTGACGGATGAAGAATTACAGAGAGAAAAGGATCTCTTCGGGCCATGGCAGGAGACATATGAGACCCTGCAACCGAGGACCTGCGAAATAAAGGATTTTGTCCCGGACACGGGGGACGACAGCGACAGGCCGAAACCCCCGCCATCCTGTTGACGAAATACCTCAATACCTAATGGAAGAGAGGACGCACAATGGCTGAGCAGATATCTCAGGAAGAAAGACAGGAAATACTGGACAGGGTCGAAAGACGGGCCGCCGCATACGATTACGAATTCTCCGGATGCGGCCAGATGGTACTTCTGGCCCTCCAGCAGGAATTCAAACTCGCGACGGGAATGACGATCTTCAAGGCGCTGACCTTCGGCGGCCGGGCTACCTCGGGCATAGGACAGGTCTGCGGGGCCCTTGTCGGTGGAGTACTGGCGCTGGGCCTGGCTTCCGGCAGGGACAAGCTGGAAGATACCATATGGCCTGAGCCGGAAAACAAGGGAGAGACCGGGTTCCCGAGGTCCGTGGAGATCGTGAGGCAATTCTACAAAAAGTATCACGATGAATTTGGAAGTTTCCAGTGTGCCGAGATCCAGGCGAAGCTGCTCGGCAAGAGCTACGATCCCGAAAACAAGGAAGAGGCCTTGAGATTTGAACACGAGGGCGGACGTGAAGCCTGCTCAAAATGCGCGGGAAAATCGGCGCGGCTTGCCGCGGAAACTCTCCTGGAAATGCCCCGCCGTTAGAACACAGACGGGGCCATCCCGAAATCGAAGATCATTCGTCGGACGGCGGAAATTCCTGCTTCCCCGAAAATATGGCAGGGCTCCCATTTGCCCCATCTACACCTGCCGCCGTCCGACTATAATACCAGTGGTGACGATGATCTCCTCCGAATCACCAGGTTCATGTGCCGGTATACCTGACTCTCTTCCTCAAAGTGTTCCTTGACTTTTAATCTATGTCGTCGCACCATAAGGGATGAAAGTTCTTAAACCCTTAATAGCCGCCCTCCGGCCTTCGTATCGATTTCACCTCATGTTCACCCTGATGGTTGCCGCACTCATTGTCTCCCCCTTTCCCGTCGATGCCGTTGACCTTCCCGGTGTCAGCGTTACCTTCCATGATGGAAAGAAAAAGGAGCTCTGCCGCTTTGAGG
>JAAYAK010000310.1 GCA_012719415.1 Syntrophorhabdus sp. | reverse complement strand
GTCAACAAGAATAATGGAGAAAGTTCGTTCTGTTGGCATAGGCGCTGAAAGGCGTTCTATTTCGACTGGTTAGCGTGGTGACCCTGGAGGCTGACGTTTCCTATAATACTGATAATGGATATTATGTTAACTAGTATCAGCCTAAAAGCAGGGAGAGGCCGAAACCCCTCCCTGCCTGTCTTCCCTGCTCAACCTACTGCATCATCTGGAAGTGAGCCCGACGATTCTTCGCCCATGCCTCTTCATTGTGTCCCGGATCGACAGGCTTTTCCTTCCCGTAGCTTATCGTTTCGAGAAGCCTGCCATCCGCGCCGAGACCGACAAGAAAGTTCCTGGTCGAGTCGGCTCTCTTCTGTCCCAGGACGAGGTTGTACTCCACGGTACCGCGCTCGTCGCAGTGGCCCTCGATCCGCACTTTCTTGCCCCTGTTCGCCGTATCGCGGAACCAGTTCATGTTCTCCCTGAGGATAGCCGCGTCGCCCTCGCGGATGTTGTACCGGTCAAAATCGAAATGGATGTCTCTGAGGGCCACAGCGGCCGGCGCCACAGGCACCGGTGTCTTCGCCTCAGGCGGTGTCACGACCGCCGGCGGAGCAGCTGGCGGAGGAGTTTCACCCTTCATCTGCTGGTAGAAACAACCACAGCCGCTCAGGGACACTGCCAGGAACACAGCCATCACCAACAACACATACCTCTTTGTCATGATCGACCTCCTTAGTATTTGGTTTAGCCCTTCAGTCTCTCCATTTGTTCTCACGCTATACGTCAATTGTAGCACGCCCTGCAAGTTTTGCCACATTTATGACGGGAAATCTGTTTTGAGCTGGCAGAAGGATCGTGACATGGTCCGGCCTCCTCCACTCGACACCTCCCTGGAGGCCACCCGTTACCGAACCCTCGAAACCGTCACGTCCTCGAAGTCCTGCTGTTTCCTCAAGTCGAGGGGCGTCGTTCTGATCACGCCCTTCAGGCCATCGAGATCGATGGCCCCTGCGTTCACCCGCCGGACGCGCCGGTTATGCTGCGTGTGGTAATACATCACCATGTTCTTCGTGTCGTAGACCACCGTCCAGATGGTGGAACTGCGCATGGCTGACGCTGTTTTTCCGTGGTCCGAGCCTTCGGCTCCGCCAAGGGGGAGGTTGAAGTTGTCGAGGATCCGGAACATCTCGTACACGGTCTCGGGCCCGTCCGCCGTCCTGCGCGCGCTTGCCGTGAAGGCTACGGCCCGGATGAAGCGCGAGGGAGGTGTAAAGTCCCCCGGCAGGCCGATCATCCCGCTGCCGGCACCAAGGGGTGCAAACTCCATATCCTCGATCCTCTTGTCCGGCAGGGCCACCTGAGAAAGATTCACGTAGTTCCTGAGGTTCGTGATGTGCCAGTCGTAGGCGGGGGCGTTCGTCATGACGCCAAGCGGGGCGTCGAATATCTTCGTCTCCCCCTGTTTGAACTCGATAACCACTCTCTTCCCTGATGGCTCGGCGATTATGAAATGAACGGGCGGCGGGAACCCCAGGGCCTCTTCCACCACCGGCACGACACGGACCTTCTTCATCGCCGCCCGCACATCCTCGACGGTTGCGCAGGTGGTTAGAAGATACTGGGCGACGTCGGTCGGTCCCATGGTCTCGCCGGCCCTGTCGGGCGCGTATCGTGCGTATTCCGCATAACCCGGGTGATACAGGAGGGCAAGGGCCAGGCCCTTCTCGTTGAATCCGTCCGCCAGAACCTCTTTTTCCAGCATGTCGGTGCCCACGACGGCGTATTTCCCTTTCCATCTGTACCCTCCCCTGCCGTCCGGGGTGCGCCCCTTGAATACATGGTCACGAGGGATGATGATGATCCGACCGTTGAGATCAAAGGAGCCCCATTCCATGGTGCGACCGAGAAGGACAGCTCCGTCGCCAGCCTTCAGGGTGATAGCCGTGCACGCGTGCGTGACTGGCGGCGCCCCGGCGATGAGGAAGCTCATTGCGGCCAGAACGACAAGCCACGCCGATAGTTGTCTTCTGAATGGTCTCGTTGACATGTTTGTCCTCCCTTTTCTTGTTCGGATATCCTCGTGCCTTCTTAAGCGGTAACACGTATCCTTTCCGTGCCGCATCTGTCCGCAGGTCCCGGTTGCGCGCCGTCGATACCCGCATTATACACCAGGGGACACCGATATACTGACTTTCGGGGCCGTTCAGGGATTGGCGGCTGTATTGACAAAATATGGCGATCCGTTATTATATCCTTGCGAGGCGACCTTATGGACACGAGCACAAAGAGATCCTTCGAGATCCTTGGTCTCCGGGAGGATGCGTCTGCGGCGGACGCAGATCGGGCGTACCGTGTCCTCATCGCGGAGAAAACCGACTGGAGCGACGTCAAGGAGATCAACTGGGCTTACGAATGTGTCAGGGAGTATTTTTCCTCAAAGGGTACGGACGGCTCAGCGGGAACTCAAGCTTCCGCCTCCTCAGAAGAGTTACACCCCTCCCCTGCCGAGCAGCGGACAACGGGCTCCGGGCGAAGGATCGCCGTGGTGGCCGCATCATTGATCGGGGTCGTCCTGGTGGTCCTTGGCGCCTTCCTTGCCTTCAAGGTGATGGATCCCTTTCGGACGCGCGGCACGGGAGATCTCTCAGTGATCATAAAGACGCTGAAGCCATCCGTCATCACCGTCACCACTGACGGAGCGGCCCGTGGTTCAGGCTTCGTGGTGAGCAAAGATGGCTATATTGTCACGAATGCTCATGTGATGCGCGAGTTAACGGGCAAGGCGACCTTCTCCGACGGCTCCGTCGTCGACGTCGACCTCATTATTGTCGATCCCGACAGGGATTTCGCCCTCCTCAAGGCCCGGCAAGCGCGACAGTACGCTTTCCTGCGGCTCGGCGACAGCTCGGCCTGCTCCGAGGGCGACACAGTGATAGCCGCCGGTACGCCCCTTTCCTTCGAAACCACCTTCACGCGCGGTATCATCAGCTCGACGAAACGGTTATTTCCGGCCTACAAGGCCTCTTTCATCCAGACCGATGCCGCCCTGAGTCCGGGAAACAGCGGAGGCCCGCTCATCAACCTTTCAGGTGATGTCATCGGTATCAATTCCCTGAAGATCTCGGGGCTGAGCGTTGAGGGGATGGGGTTCGCGGTGGCCATCAACGACGTAAAACACCATATCTCAAGCAGGCGACAGATGGGCGAGTCAGATCTCGCGCGCCAATTGGCCCGTGTTGAGGAGAAGATGGAGGAGATGAACCAGTGGCGCGACCAGTCGTCGGGCAGAGAGGAGAAGAGGGTCCGGGACAGGATGGTCGAGGAACAGTGGGAGCGGGAGCGGCGGCGGAGAGAATTCTCGGAGCGGGTCGATGAGGCCAACCGGAACCTGAGGGAGCAGAAGGAAAGAGAGGAGCGCCGGATCGAGGAGGAGGCCGAGCAGTACAGGTCCCGGATGCGCGACCAGATGGAGGCGAAGCGCAAGGCCCTCTCCGAATGTCTCCAGACCGCGAACCACCGCTATCAGACGGCGTGGAACGACTCATGCAGGTCGATGAACCTCGGCGCGCAGTGCAAACTTCCTTATTCCTCGGCCAGCATGCTGGAACAACGGCTCATGCAGTCCCGCAACGAATGCTTCAGGCTCTACCCCCAATGACCGCCATCGCCTTGCGTGTTTGTGTGTCGTGAAAGAAGGGTCCCGGCAATCACCGGGGAATGCATAAAAAGAAACCCCGGGGTTACCCGGGGTCCTGGTATTTTTGGTTGCGGGGACCGGATTTGAACCAGTGACCTTCGGGTTATGAGCCCGACGAGCTACCAAACTGCTCCACCCCGCTGTCGAATGCAATACTGTATAGGAAAAGGGGCGCAAAGTCAAGGGCTAAACCCCGAAAGGTCTTGCGATAGAGGGGTCCAGGGACTAGAATTGGTAAAAACGAACCTTGAGGAGGTCATCATGAGATGGAAATGTGGTGTTCTTTCGGTGATGGTCGTTTTCCTCTTCCTTTTTGGAGGGGCAGCGGTGGGGGTCCCGGCGGAAAAAGGCGGTCGGGCGCTCTTCGAGAAGAAATGCGGGGCTTGCCACAGCATCGATAAACCGAAGTCGCAAGGCAAGACCAGGGCCGAATGGCAGGCCACCGTGGTGAGGATGAAGGGGCATGGTGCCGCCCTTACCGACGCGGACATCTCGGCTATTGTCGACCACCTGGCCAGGGCCTACCCAAAGAAATGAGCTCTTAAGGTATGAAGAGACGGATGATGGAAATGATGATGCCCTGGATGAGGGAGATAACGGGGTTGAGTACGCCGAGGTAGAGAAGCCCGAGGATGATGAACATCCCGAAGGGCTCGAGGCGCTCCAGTTGATACCTCAGTTCACCGGGCAGGAACCCCATCAATATCTTGGATCCGTCCAGGGGCGGTATGGGGATAAGATTGAAGGCGGCGAGCATTATATTCACCCGCGCGGCGAAATACAACATCGTGTGCAGGGGACCGAGGTCGTAATCCTGCGTGAGACGCATAATGAGAAAAGCGATGAAAGCGAGGATCATATTTGCCGTGATACCGGCGGCGGAGACGTAGATCATGCCCTTGCGGAGGTCTCGGAGGTTGAGAAAATTGACGGGCACAGGTTTCGCCCAGCCGAAACCAAAGATGAGAAGGGCGATCGTCCCGAAAGGGTCGAGATGTTTCACGGGGTTCAGGGTGAGCCTTCCGAGCCACTTTGCCGTGGGGTCTCCCATCCTGTCGGCGACCCACCCGTGGGCCAGTTCGTGAATGATGATGGAGTACAGAAGGGGGATGACGAGGAGGAGAAAGGTCAAAGGGTCGCGGAATAAAAGCTGAATGAGTCCCATGATGAAGTGAGATACAATATT
The DNA here is from genome assembly GCA_012719415.1 of Syntrophorhabdus sp. Lineage (NCBI taxonomy): Bacteria > Pseudomonadati > Thermodesulfobacteriota > Syntrophorhabdia > Syntrophorhabdales > Syntrophorhabdaceae > Syntrophorhabdus > Syntrophorhabdus sp. The sequence goes on along the minus strand of JAAYAK010000310.1, from coordinate 23,134 downwards.
CCATAGATGGATCGGGATTGCAAATGAATTTAACAATTATCTATAAATAATCTGCTCTATTATAACAAGATATTTGACAAAAATCGGGTGCCATGATAAGAAGAGATTTGTTTGCTCCGTGGGAAACAGGAGACTGATCAGGGTACGGGGAAAATCACGCAATGACCATCGATCCAGAAAAAGATGCTGGACCCAGCATCCCTCGGAAGGATGTTTTTCGCGATGCGCCGGATTTTGAGGTAGCCGACGCCTTTGGCGTTACCTTGGCGCTGCGTTTCCGGAACTTCATGATCCGGCATCTGGAGCTCGTCTTTGTCCTCCTGATCGCCGTTCTCGTTTGCGCCATCTTCTTCATCCTCCCTTACAGGTTCGCCTTCCTCAACCTCTTCTACCTCCCGGTCCTTCTCGCCGCGTATATTCTGGGCAAACGCAAGGCCTTCTACGCGTCCCTCAACATAATTGTTATCGTGGGTGTCACGGCTCTCATCAGGCCCGAATGGTTCGCCGTGGGCGGCAATGTTACGAGCACGCTCATCATGATCGTCATCTGGGGCGGGTTCCTCGTTCTGACCAGCGCCGGTATAGGGTCGCTGCAGGAGAAACTGGCGAAGGGCTTCGAAGAAACGAAACGGCTCTACGAGGAGCTCAAGCGCAGCCGCGTCGCAGAGGAGATGAAGGAGAAGGTCGAGAAGACCCTCTACACCACGATGGACCCCGTCGTCGCAAAGCTGGCGACGGAAGGAAAGCTCAGGATAGAAAAGCGGGAGATCAGCATCATGTTCTGCGATCTTACGGACTTCACCGCCTATTCCGATCAGAACCCCCCCGATATCGTCCTTGACGAACTGAACCGCTTTATCGGGTCCATCGAGCCCGTCATCGAGCTTTTTCGCGGCCATATAGACAAATACATGGGTGACGGCGTCATGGTCGAGTTCGGCGCGCCCGTCGACTATGCCCAGCACGCCCTGATGGCTGTGCTTGCGGCAATAAAGATGCAGGAAAGGATCAAGGATATGGGCCTTCCCTGGAAGCTGCGCATCGGCATCGCCACGGGATACACGATCGTCGGCATGATGGGTGTCCACAGACAGGCTTACAGTGCCATAGGGGACCGTGTCAACGTCGCGAAGCGCCTTGAGGAGATTTGCGAGCCTGAACGGATATACGTCGACGAGTACACCTTCAATTTCGTCGAACCCTTCGTTAACGTGAAGAAGCTGCGTAATATGGGGTACAGCCGGCAGAGCGACAAGGCCCTCCTCGAGGAACTCAGCATCCTTGAGCACAATCTCGCACAGGAAGGAGAGAGTTCGCAGCTCCTTTACCAGATGGGGAAGGTGCACTTCGGTCTCCACGATGCCTCCGCCGCCATCTCCTGTTTTGAGCGGGCCCTTGCCCTCGATCCGGATTCCACGGACTTGAGGCTTGCCTATGCCGATGCGAATCTCAAAAGGGACGAGTTCGAGAAGTTCCAGCTCAAGGGAAAACTCCACAAGATCGCTGTGTACGAGGTCAGGAGCATAAAGAGCCGCTGGCACGACCACAGCGTTATCCCCCGGGCCGTATCGGAGCGGTACAGGGAAGTGGAGGCGGCGATCAAGGTGCCGGTGGACCTTGTCCTTGCCGTGGAATCTCTGGACGGTTCCATAGGGCGCGGACTCCTTGTCGCCATGCTCTCCTATGCCCTTGCGGACCGTCTCAACCTCAACGAGGACCTGAAACTGAACATACTGCAGGCCGGGTTCCTTCAGGACATCGGCAAGGAGGCCATACCCCATCACATCCTGAACCGCCAGGCCAGCCTCACGGAACAGGAGATCAAGTTCGTGGAGAAGTATGTCCTCGAAAGCGTTGCCTCCCTGAAGCGGCTCGGTTATGTCAACGATCAGTTCCTGGAGATCGTCAGGCACCACCACGAACTCTGGAACGGCAATGGCTACCCCGACGGTCTCAAAGGTGAGGAGATACCCATCGGCGCGCGCATAACGGCCGTCGCCGAAGCATACAGCGCCATGACGTCCTGGCGTCCTTACCGCGGTCCCTGGGACGTGCGGCTCGCATTGAACGAGATCAGGAAGAACACGGAAAAGGGGTTCTACGATCCCCAGGTCGTCGACGTGCTTCTCGAGGTCCTTAAGTTCGACGCGTCGCTGGTGGATAGTGGTGAGGTTTCATCCGCGGGCAACGCGTAGGAGATGAGGCGAGGCCGCAGGCCTGCCCCCGGGCACGACATTCGCACTCACTTCCGGATGGAGTTCAGTATGGACAATCTTCACCAAACCCTGTAGTATTATCCCGGCTGAAAAGTGTGTCCCACCAGCCCACATTATCCATCAGGAGACAGTGGAGCTATGACCTGTGCTGACAGCGGCAGAGCGGAGCGTGAGACCACCGCCCCGACCCGTCGGGGACCGCGGGCATCCCTAACGTTCCTTACCATTATTATTGTGTTCTTGAGCCTTCCCCTTACCGTTTCCGGCGCCGACCTCAGCCCGAGCTACAGCGAGGCCGTTGAGATGGCGATCCGGAACGCCTCCAGTCCGTCGGGCTGGCAACCGGCGTCGCTCTATGTCATACCCGACGGGGGAGGCACGGAGGGCCTCTTCTATGACGCGGGAAAGCTCGTGGTGCGGACAGCCACGAGATCACGCTACGTGAAGGGTAATTACGTCGGGCAGGCGGGGTACAAGATCTTCGGGGGTGCTTCCACAGATGCCGCCTGGGTAACGGTCGGCAACGATGCCACCCGGTTCCTCCTTGCCAACGGTGTGAACGGCGGCAACGTGGTCACCCTTCTCGAGAGGGGGCTCGGGATGGACACGACGGGCACCCATGACGCCATCATCGAGTACGCCGTGAACACCCAGTATCTTCTGCGCCCGACACGAAACCCCGACATCAGCACGTACACGCCGGCCAAGTACGGTCAGAACCTTCCTTTCGAGAAACCGGCAGGGATGAGCGACGACACGTTCAATAACTTCAAGGCCTACTACACCAACTGGCTGGCCCAGGCGTACGGTGGATCTCCTTTTCCCTTCACGCAACTCGGCTACACGTTCTTCTGGGGGAACGGCACTTCCCCGGCCGACATAGTGGGCATGACGGAGTTCATCCTTCTCGGCCAGACCCCTGTGGACATCTACGGGATCTACGCCACGGGGTCGTACATCTATACCCGAAACGACGGGACCGATTTCAGCACGGCGGCAAACGCCTCTTACGGGAACGGTTTTGCCAGCTTCAAGATAGACGGGGCCTGCGATACCGTCTGGGCGGGCCATCGTTTCCAGAAGAACGTGCGCACCGCGATTGCGACACCGAACCAGATCATCATCGAACCGGGAGGGAGCGTTACCGGGGGTCAGGGCCTCCTGGTATGGTCCCTCAACTACGACGTGATCAACAACGGCACGATCAGCGGGGCGACAGCGGACAAACTCGGCCTCGCCGGGACGTCGAACATCGCCGTCCTCTTCAAAGGGGATACGAGCGTCGCCTACGGGACCCCCGTCACCACCGCCGGTGCCGTCAACCGTCTCACGAACGCCGGGACCATCTCGAGCCCCGGCACGGCCATCAAGGCCGAGGCGGGAGACACGGTGATCACCAACAACCCGGGCGGGACCATCTCGGGTGCCATCGCCATCCAAACGGGTTCCGGGAACGATACGGTAACGATAAACGGAGGCCGCGTCTCGGGCACCATCGACCTCGGCGCTGGGACGGACAGCATGAACATGGCAGGTGGCGCCGCCGCGCGCCTCGACGTCAGTCTCAACAGGAACACGATGAACACGGCGAGCGTCATCAACGTTGAGACCGTAACCATCGCCGACAGCACAAACTTCGGGGTCACCCTTGCCGGACCGGCCGTCCGGAACAACGACCGCTTTCTTGTCGTCGATGCCGGCACGCTGACCACCACACCGGCGAACCTGGTGGTGGCGGGCGATGCGTCGGCGCCGATGGTCAGGTTCTCGGCCGCAAAGGACGGGGGCAGGCTCTACCTTGTTGCTTCCAGGAACAACACCTATTACAGGGACATGAGCGGCAACCCGTCCCTGGGAGCAGCCCTCGACGGTCTCGCCAACTCGGCGACGGGAGACCTGGCGGACGTGCTGGGAGCTCTTGACAGATCGGGGAGCGCCGGTAACGCCCTGCAGCTTGAGCCAAAGGCTGACGGGAACCAGGGTGTTGTCGAGGCGGGTTTCGGGGCTGTCAACCGGTTCCTGGAGACGACGACGAGCCGCATCTCTCAGGTCATAGCGGGGAATGGCTCAAGTGGCGCGGGGACCGGAATATCGACGGGTGACGAGGCCCTGAAGTGGGGCATGTGGGCACAGGGGTTCGGCAGCTATCTGAAACAGGACCCTTGGGATAGCTCCATGGGCTACACGGCGCATATATGGGGTACCTCGCTGGGTCTCGACAGGCTCGTGACCGACCATTCCCTGTTCGGTGTAAGTGGCGGGTTTGCGAGGAGCCATATCCGGACGAGTGACAGCGGGACCGCGACCGACGCCAGCAGCTACCAGGGCAGTCTGTACGCGAGCTTCTTCAGGAATGCCTGGCGTGTCGACGGAACCGTTTCCTGCGCGTACAACCGGTACGACGGGTCGAGACATATCGCCTTCGGCGGCGTCGATCGCCTCGCAACGACCAGCTACGGGGGATATCAGTATTCCGGGTATATCGAAGGGGGATACACCATCACCGGCGGGGGATGGAACATCACTCCCCTTGTCTCCCTGCGCTATTCCCATCTCCATCTCGATGGTTACACGGAGGAAGGGGCCGGTTCACTGAACCTCTCCATCGACTCCCGGAACTATGACATGTTTCAGTCCGGTCTGGGAACGAGCCTGTCACGGCCCTTCCTGTGGCAGGACTCGCGGCTCATGCCTGAAGTGCACGTGAAATGGCTCTATGATTTCATCGGGGACCGTCAGCAGACGACGTCCACCTTCACCGGGGGTGGAGCCTCATTCTCCACCGGAGGGTACGATCCGCCGCAGTCGAGCCTGAACGCCGGAGCGCGGCTGACGTTGACCAACAGATACGGCGTCACGGTATCCGTCAATTATGACCTGGAACTCAAGAAGGATTTTTACAGCCATGCCGGCTATGCCAACATTCGCTTCGTTTTTTAGACGCGTCTTGATCATCCTGCTTCCGGTCTTCCTCATCGGGGCGGCATGGGGCTGTGCCTCCATGGGATACCCGGGGGACAGGTACGAGGCGGCCGCGCGGGCCGCGGCGGCGGGGGATCTCACAAAATACTCCCTCGAAGCGAAGGGCTTCGCACTCATCGCTTACGGGCGTTTTTCCCGGCCGGGGAAGGATCTGACCGTGTATATCGAGGGGGACGGGTCGGCGTGGCTCTCTCCCGCCCTGCTCTCCCCTGACCCGACGCCGGCGGGTCCACTTGTCCTGCGCATGGCGGCAATGGATCCGGCCGCAAACGTGGCGTACCTGGCCCGTCCCGGTCAGTACGCCGCAGGCCTCGCGCCGCCCTGCGAGCCCCTCTACTGGTCGGAGAAACGCTTCTCTCCCGAGGTCGTAGAGGCCATGAACGAGGCCATAGACCGGCTTCGCGCCTTCTCGGGCTCAGGCAGGGTCCATCTCGTCGGATATTCCGGGGGTGCCGCCATCGCCGTGCTCGTCGCCTCTCGCCGGGGTGGTATTGCAAGCTTGAGGACGGTGGCCGGCAATCTCGACACCGAGGCGGTGAACGGGCACCATGGGGTGAGTCCCCTGACCGGGTCCTTGAACCCCATCGACGAGGCCGGAAGGCTGGCAGGTTTGCCGCAGCGTCATTTCGCCGGAGCAAAAGACACCGTGGTACCACCCTTCATTGCACGATCTTTCCTGGAACGGGCGGGGGATGCAGACGGCCGCGGGCTCGTCATTGTTGAGGGCGTCTCACACTCCCGGGGTTGGCTGGAGAGGTGGGGAGAACTCCTCACTGTCCCTCTGGTAACCGCCCGATAGAGGTTACTCGACGGTCACGCTCTTCGCCAGGTTCCGGGGTTGGTCCACGTCGGTGCCGAGAAGGTTCGCCATGTGGTAAGCCATGAGCTGGAGAGGCACCACGGAGAGAATGGGCTGGAGTTCGTAGATGCTTTCGGGAACGACGAACAGCGCGTCGATCCTCTTGGCCATGTCATGGCGGGCGTCATCGGTGAAGAGGAGGACCTTTCCGTTGCGTGCCAGGACCTCTTCCATGTTGGAACAGGTTTTCTTGTATGTCTGGTCTCTCGGAGAGACGAACACGATGGGCATATTCTCGTCTATGAGGGCGATGGGGCCGTGCTTCATCTCTCCTGCCGCGTACGCCTCCGCGTGGATGTAGGAGATCTCCTTGAGCTTCAGGGCACCCTCGAGGACGGTGGGGAAGTTGATGCCCCTGCCGAGGTAAAGGAAGTGCCGGTAGTGCATGTTCTCCCTCGCGGTGTCTTCGATGGAGGAACTCGCATCGAGGATCGTCTGGATCTTATGGGGGATCTTCCTGAGTTCGCCGATGAGACGCCGGGCATCGTCACTGTCGAGAACATTAAGACGTTTACCCAGGTAGATCATGAGCATGAAGAAGACGGAAACCTGGGTGGTGAAGGCCTTCGTCGAGGCCACCCCGATCTCGGGACCCGCGTGGGTGTAAATGACACCGTCGCATTCCCGCGACAGGGTGCTGCCCAGCACGTTGCATATGGCCAGGGTGTGAAGGCCCCTCTTCTTCACCTCTTTCATGGCCGCTATGGTGTCAGCGGTCTCGCCCGATTGCGAAACGAGTATGACGAGGTCGTTCCTATCAAGGATGGGGTCGCGGTATCGGAATTCCGAAGCGATGTCGGTCTCCACGGGTATCCTCAGGTTTGCCTCGAAGATGTGTTTTCCTATGAGACAGGCATGGTACGAGGTTCCGCAAGCGACCATCCAGATCTTTCTCACTTTCGCGATGTCGGGGAGGTCGAGTTCTTCGAAGAATACCTCGCCCTCTTCTTCCTCGATCCTTCCGATCAGCGTGTCCGATATGGCCCTCGGCTGCTCGAAGATCTCCTTGAGCATGAAATGCCTGTAGCCGCCCTTCTCCGCCATGGCGCCCGACCACTGGACCGACCGGACCTCGCGCGTGACCTCGTCGCCGTCGAGGTTCGTTATCTTCAGATCACCTTTCCGTATGACCGCGATATCGCCATCCTCCAGGAAAATGAACCTGTTGGTCCTGTTGATTATGGCCGGGGCGTCGCTGGCAATGATATGCTCGCCATCCTCTCCCAGGCCGACGAGCAGCGGGCTCTCCTTTTTTGCCGCGATGAGGATGTCCTCCCCTTCCCTGATGACCCCGACCGCATAGGAGCCCTTGAGCATCCTGAGAGCTGACCTGACCGCCCCTTCAAAGCTTCCCGCCTTGCTGAGCAGACTGGCGATGAGATGGGGGATGACCTCCGTATCGGTGTCCGATGTGAACGTGTGTCCTTGTCCTTTCAGGGTTTCCTTCAACTCGAGGTAGTTCTCTATGATCCCGTTGTGAACGACGGTGATGTCGGCGGCCGTGTGAGGATGGGCATTGCGTTCCGAGGGAACGCCGTGGGTCGCCCACCTGGTGTGGGCGAGCCCCATGGGGCCGTCAAAACCGTCCGCTTCGATGGCTTCGGCCAGGTCGCTCACCTTGCCCTGCCTGCGGGCGAGCCTCACGGTCCCCTTGTTCCAGATCGCTATCCCTGCCGAGTCGTAACCCCGGTATTCCAGGCGCCGCAAGGCATCGATGAGAATCTCCCGTGCCCCTTCCCTACCCCTGTATCCGACAATACCGCACACTGCTGTTTCCTCCCTTTTTTGTCCTCACGCCCTTCCTTCGATGACCATATCCTGCTTGAACCGGGAGAGAGCGCCAATCCTGACACCCTCTTTCGCCTCCACTCCTTCCATGAAGACAAGACCCGCGATGGTCACATTGTTCCCTATCCTGCAGTTCCTGATGATCGATGAGGGTCCGATGTAGACCCATTCCCCGATGACCGTTGTGCCAGCGATGTGACAGTGGGGCGCGATGACCGTGCCCTGCCCGATCACGACGTCGCTTTCCACGTATATGTCGGTGTCGAGGAACGTTACGCCGCGGGCCATGTGTCCTTCGTTGATCCGCTGCCTCATCACCGTATTCGCCTCGAGCAGGCCCTTCAGGGTATTGACGCCGAGGACCTCGTCCGCCAGGGGATGGCAGAAACCCTTTGCGTGGCGGCCTGAGGCCCTGGCGACCTTGCAGATGTCCGTCAGGTAACGTTCTCCCTTTCTGTTGGCGGTGTCGATGAGGTCGATGAGCCCGAGGTCCTGGAACGGGATGTAACATATCCCCGTGTTGATCCTCGGGATCAGTTTTTCCGCGGCCGTCGCGTCTGCGTCCTCCCGGATGTCGGCGATGATGTCGCCGTCCATGACCACCCTGCCGTACCCGGAAGGGTCGGTGACATCCGTCGTCAAAAAGACGATCGAAGCAGAGGCCCGGCAGAATTCGAGGAACTGAACAAGTGTCGAATCCTCGATGAGAGGAACGTCGCCGAGGAGAACGAGGACATCGTTCCCCTCAAGGTGCCCGCGCGCCGATGCGAGGGCGTGGGCCGTTCCCTTTTGCGTTTCCTGAAACGCGGTCGCCACGTCCTTCTCTTCGAGATAGGCCTCGACGGTCTCCCTCCCGTAGCCGGTGACGACGACGATCCGGGCTGGTTCGAGGGTGCGCGCGGCGTCCACAACGTATCCGAGAAGGGGTTTTCCCATGATCTCATGCATCACCTTCGGTTTGCGGGAAGCCATCCGTTCCCCCTTGCCTGCGGCCAGAATGACGATATCAAGATCCTTCATCTGCAGTCTTCTCCTTCTTTCCAAAGAGGCGGGCGATGACGACGCTGAGCTCGTAAAGGCCCCAGAGGGGCATTGCCACGAGTATCTGGCTCACCGGGTCCGGCGGTGTTATGATGGCGCTGAGAATGAACGCTCCCAGGATCGCGTACCTGCGTTTCTTTGCCAGGAACCGATGGTTGAGTATCCCTACCCTGGCGAGAAAATAGGCGACAAGAGGGAGTTCGAAGAGGAACCCGAAGATGACGAGGAGCTTCAGGGTGAGGCTCACGTACCCCTTGAGGTCGGGCATGGGGATGACGAAGTCCGAGGCGTAGCTCACGAAGAACCTGTAAAGATTGGGCATGACGACGAAGTAACAGAATATCACGCCAGCCGCGAAAAGGAGACTACCCCAGAAGATAAGGGGATAGACGTATCTTCTTTCCTTCTCGTAGAGGCCGGGAGAGACGAACATCCACACCTGGTGAATGATGACAGGCGACGCGACGGTGACGGCCGTGAGTATCCATATCTTGAAATAGGTGAGAAATGCCTCCGTGACCCCCGTGAATATGAAACTGCTCCCCGGCGGCATGACCTTCTTGAAGGGCTGCAGGAGAAAGACGTTGACCCTCTCCCGGAAAAAATACGTCAGCGCGAAGGCGACGCACACGGACAACAGGCATATCACCAATCGTTGCCGCAGTTCCTTGAGGTGCGAGACAAAGGGCTGTTTTTCGTCTGGGTTTACTTTCCTGGCCATAGCAGAGCTGACACATCGTCTTATCGCCCCGGGAAGCGATCAGGTGCGCGATTACCCCCTCAGGTTGCCGTATCCGCCGGACTCGCCTGTGCCAGGCTGACCGTGCGGGTCTTCCCGGGGGCCTTGCTCGACCCCCGCTGCCTGCACCTCTTTGTCCTCATCGGGTTCCGGGTTCGCGGGAAACTCGATCATGTCCTCTTCGCTGGAAGCTGCTGCTTCCGCGGTGAAGGGTTCGCCCGCACCCTCTGTCCCGGCATCCTCGGCATCGCTGTCCCCGACGGTTTCCGTCGTCTGCGCCTCTTCCTCTTTCCGGGGTTCTTCAAGATCGTCTGACGTGACCTCCTCGAAGGACTGCTTCACATCGTCGGTCATGCTCTTGACCTGATGAAGGGCCTTGCCGATGGACCGTGCGAGTTCGGGCAGTTTCTTCGGCCCTACCACCAGGAGTGCGACGATCATTATGAGAATGAGTTCGGGGAGACCAATACCAAACATTGGGGATAAACTATCATAAAAATAGAGGTCTTAAAAGAGAATTGTGCCCTCCCTTCGTGTCTCCCCGGGGGATTGAAAGCGACATGTCGCCCTCCCGGATGGGGCGCTAAGGCCATTGACATCACCCATACCGTGTATTAACCTGAGACCATCATCGTCGTGATACGCAGTCGAATTCATCGAAAAAGGAGGCGCACATGGCTGAAAGACTTCAGGTATACAAGTGTGAGATATGCGGGAACATCGTTGAAGTGCTCCATGGCGGAAAAGGGGCGCTCGTCTGTTGCAATGAGCCCATGAAACTCCTCATGGAGAACACCGTCGACGCTTCGACGGAGAAGCACGTGCCCGTGACCGAAAAGGGGGCCGACGGGATCACGATAAAGGTCGGCAGCGTCGCCCATCCCATGGAAGAGAAGCATTATATAGAATGGATCGAGGCTATCGTCGACGGAGCGGTGTACCGGCGTTTTCTCAAACCGGGCGAAGCGCCCGAGGCTTTTTTCCCCGTCAAGGGCGATGCCGTGACGGCGAGGGAATACTGCAATGTCCACGGCCTGTGGAAGAACTAGAGAGCGGAGGACGCGATGAAGAGCATAAAGGGAACACAGACCGAGAAGAACCTCCTGGCCAGTTTCGCCGGGGAATCACAGGCGCGGATGAGATACACCTATTTTTCATCCCAGGCAAAGAAGGACGGTTTCGAGCAGATATCCTTCATTTTTTCCGATACCGCGGACAACGAAAAGGAGCACGCGAAACGCTTCTTCAAGTTCCTCGAGGGTGGCGAGGTGGAGATCACCGCCGCCTACCCGGCCGGTGTCATAGGCAGCACAGCGGAGAACCTGAAGGCCGCGGCGGCTGGCGAGAACCTGGAACACACTGTTCTCTATCCCGAGGCGGCGAAGGTGGCCGACGAGGAAGGCTTTGAGGAGATCGCGACGGTCTTCCGGGAGATAGCCAGGGTTGAAATGGAACATGAGAAACGCTATCGCAAACTCCTGAAGAACGTGGAGACGGGGCAGGTCTTCAAGAAGCCCTCCGTGGTCAAATGGCGCTGCAGGAACTGCGGCTACGTGTACGAAGGAGCGGAAGCCCCTGATCTTTGCCCGGCGTGCGCCCACCCGCAGGCGCACTATGAGGTCCTGGCCGAGAATTACTGACACCGCGTCCGTGTGCGTGTGCTGAGGACCCGTACCCTTCCCTGTCCGCGCACACGGGCTTTTCCCTTAATTCTCCTTGACATAGAGCGTTTTCATCTGGTACCTTTCTTTGCATTGAACAAATTCCAGAAGAACCAAGGAGATTTGCGGCATAAACTCCTCGTTTTGTGATATTATCTTCCTGCCCGGCCCGACCTGAGAGGCGATTGATGAGCCAGGGGCCGCCGGGTGGAACGAGGGGGATGTCGTCAGAGAACGTTCATGAAAATAGCCGGAATACAATTCGCCTGCACCAGGGACAAGGACAGGAACGTCAACACCGCCATCAAGCTTCTCAATGCAGCCCTTAACGAAAAGGCAAAGATCATCTGCTTCCAGGAACTCTTCAACCAGTACTGGTTCCCGAAGGATCGGGATGAGAGTGCCTTTGCTCTGGCCGAATCCGCAGGTGGCGACACCGTCGGGCTCTTCAAATCGCTCGTGAAGGGAACGGACACGGTCATCATTCTGCCCATCTTCGAGAAGGTGGAGGACCATCACTTCAATTCGACGGTTGTCATCGAAGGCGACAGGACGCTCGGGACATACCGGAAGCTCAACGTGACGGACATACCGCTGTGGGAAGAGAAATTCTACTTCGCACAGGGGGACACGGGACTTCCCGTCTTCGAGACAAGCCATGGCAAGTTCGGCATACAGATGTCGTGGGACAATTTCTTTCAGGAGGGTACGAGAATACTGGCGCTCAAGGGGGCCGATATGGTCTTCGCGCCCACCTCGTGCGCTTTCAAGTCCCAGCACATCTGGCAGAGCGTCATCTCTTCCAACGCGATCACGAACGGGGTGTATGTCATGCGCGTGAACCGCGCGGGCAGCGAAGAGGCACAGGATTTCTACGGCATGAGCTTTTGCGTCAATCCCGAGGGGGAGTTGATCGGCGGGCCCACGGGCAGGTCCGACACGGTCCTTCTCGCCGACGTAGACCTCGACCGGCTGAAGCTCATTCGGCGCGAGTGGCCCATATTAAAAGAGATCAAGCCCGGATTGTACGGCGAGATCCTTGGAGGCAACCTGTGAGCGACGAACCTACTCTTTGTGTTGTTTGCGCATGGCGCGAGGAGTGCAAGAAAAAGTATCTCCAGGGGAAAGACGTATCCCTGCGGTGCCCCGATTTCACACGGGACCTTCAGATAAAAAAGGACAAAGTGGATGCTGAGATCGATAGCGGCAAAGATAATAAATAACGGTATAGAGGATGCGCAACGCTCGGGTTCGATACCCCCTGATGCAAGACTGAACTTCATCATCGAAACTCCCCGGGAGGAAGGGTTCGGGGACTATTCCACGAACGTCGCCTTCATTCTTGCCCCGCAACTGAAGAAGAAGCCCCTCGACATCGCGAACATGCTCGTGGAAAGGATGCAGGGCTCCGACCTTTGCCAATCCGTCGCCGTGGCCGGGGCCGGTTTCATAAACTTTTCCCTCAGGGGCGCTCTATGGCAGCAGCTTCTCAAGGATACGGCCTCAAAGGGGATCGAGAGCCTCTACCCCAATGTGGGCGGCGGGAGGAAGGTCCTCATCGAGTTCGTCAGTGCCAACCCGACGGGTCCCCTGCACATCGGGCACGGCAGAGGTGCGGCCGTCGGCGACGTGCTGGCCAATCTCCTCAGGAAAACGGGGCACACTGTGGGCAGGGAGTACTACATCAACGACGCGGGGAGACAGATCAGAACGCTTGGCCGTTCCACCTTCCTGAGGCTCAAGGAGCTTAAAGGCGAAACGGTGGAATACCCTCAGGACCTTTACCAGGGCGATTACGTTCGGGAGCTTGCCCGCAAGGTCATGGACGAAGGCATCGCAGTGCCTGCCGGGGAGGAGGAGGCGATCGATCTTTTGTCTGTCTACGCGAGCTCCCACATTATGGAGGGCATCAAGAACGACCTCAGGGAGTTCGGCGTCGCCTTCGACAACTACTTCCTGGAGTCGTCGCTCTACGCCTCAGGCGTTGTGGATGAGACCCTTGCCATCCTCAGGGAGCGGGGCATTGCCTTTGAACGGGACGGCGCCCTGTGGTTCAAGACGGACCTTTTTGAAAAGGATGAGGACAGGGTCCTCGTCAAGTCCGACGGAGAGAACACCTATTTCACATCCGACATCGCCTATCACCTCGACAAGTTCAAGCGTTCCTACGAGGTCCTCGTGGACATATGGGGTTCCGACCACCACGGGTACATCCCCCGCCTCAGGGCATCCGTCCAGGCCTTGGGGAGGAACAAGGAAGACCTGAGGTTTCTGCTCATCCAGTTCGTCACGCTCATCAAGGACGGTAAACCGGTGGGGATGTCGACGCGCTCCGGTGAGTTCACGACGCTCAGGGAGGTCCTCGATGAGGTCGGTCGCGATGCCTGCCGTTATTTCTTTCTTATGCGGAAGAGCGACGCCCACCTTGAGTTCGATCTCGACCTGGCGAAGAAGACATCCAACGAAAACCCCGTTTACTATGTCCAGTATGCCCACGCCAGGATAGAGAGCATCTTCCGAAACGCCCGTGAGGCCGGCATCAACACGGACGATCTTGCCGGCGCGGACTGCGGCCTTTTGACCCTGAAGGAAGAGCTCGACCTTATACGCTGGATAACTCGCTATCACAGCGTCCTCGAAGGCGCTGCCAGGAGTCTTGAGCCCCATCGCGTCACGTTCTACCTCATGGAACTCGTGGGCAGGTTCCACAGCTACTATAACAAGACGAGGGTGCTCGGAAATGACGCCGCGCTGACCCGCGCCCGCCTCCTCCTGATGTCCACCCTTCAGGGAGTGATCAGGGATGGCCTCGGCCTCGTCGGTGTCTCGGCGCCCGAGAAGATGTGAGCGTGAGCCCCCCTTTCATCGCACGTGTTGCCGCCCGGCAGGAAAGAGGTATAAGGAGCGTTAATGGAAAAGAAGAAGACCAAGACCAGAGAGTACATTGAATCGATCCTCATCGCCGCGCTGATCGCCCTTCTCGTGAGGAGCTTCGTGATCCAGGCCTACAAGATACCCTCGGGCTCTATGGAGCCCACCCTGCTCGTCGGGGACCACCTGCTCGTCAACAGGATGAGCTACGTGGTCAAGATGCCTTTCATCGACAACGTGCTTTTCACCACGGGGAAACCGAAGCGCGGGGACATCATCGTTTTCCGGTATCCCGAGGACCCCACCAAGGACTACATCAAGCGTGTCATCGCCACGGGTGGCGAGACGGTGGAGATCAGGAACAAGGCCATATTCATCGACGGAAAGAGGATAAAGGATACCTGGGGACATTTCAGGCCCGAGCCGGCCTCGCGCGGTTTCCTGCCCTTCATCGACAAGGACAACATCCCTCCCGTCAAGGTACCGCAGGACTGCTATTTTGTGATGGGTGACAACAGGGACAACAGCCTCGACAGCCGGTACTGGGGTTTTGTTGAAAAACGGCACCTTGTAGGCAAGGCGCTGATCATTTACTTCTCCTGGGACAGCGGCGCGATGAGCGCGGTCCAATACGTGCGGTGGTCACGCATCGGCTGGCTCATAAAGTAGGGCTCGACGCCATCCCATGATTAGATTTCCCCTCCATTCTGTGCTATCATTCAGGGTGATGAGAATATCGGCGATCCTTGTCTCATTCATGTTCCTTTTCTGTGCCCAGCTCCACGCGGCAACCCGTTCGGATTCCGTATACTTCTTTCTCAGGGGGTATTTCAGCGAGGCACTCGGGAGATACGATGACGCCGGGGAATACTACCGCAAAGCGCTGAAGGATGATCCCGGCTCCGCTGAGATCAGGACTTCCCTTGCCTCTCTTTTCGTGAAGCGAGGGGAGATTCAGAAGGCGGAGGAGCTCCTCAACGAGACAATAGCACTAGCCCCCGCGAACCGCGTCGCGCTCATGATCCTCGCGGGCATTCACGCATCGAAGGGGGTCACATACAAGGCCAAGGCCCTCTACGAGAAGTGCATAGAGCTCAATCCCGAGGACACCGAGGCCTACATGTATCTGGGCTCCATCTATATCGGGGAGAAGAAGTACGGCGACGCCATCACCATCTACGAAAAGGTGCTCGCCTATGATGATGACAATATCATCGCCCTTTATTACACAGGCCGGCTGCACGGTGAGGCGAAGGATTATGACAGGGCAAAGACCTACCTGGCAAAGGTGCTGGAGATAAAGCCGAACTTCACCCCCGCCCTCCTCGACCTCGGCACCATATATGAGATCGAGGGCAGTCTGGAGAAGGCCGTCGAGTATTACCAGGCCGTCATCTCCTATGACCCGAACGACAAGAAGGCACGATCGAGGCTCGCCACGATATTCATACGGCAAAAGGAGTACGACAAGGCCATAGGCAAGTTTGAAGAGCTTTCCGACCTCGACCGCCAGGACCTGTCCTTAAGGATCCGCATCGGCCTGCTCCACTACGAAAAGGCCCGGTACGACGAGGCTATACAGGAATTCAACATGGTCCTCGCCAGCAAGCCCGACAACTACACGGTGAGAATATACCTTGCCATGTCCTGGAGGGAAAAGGGGGATGTGAGGAAGGCCCTCAATGAACTCTCCAAGATCGATCCGAAGGCGGAGGAGTTCCTGACGGCACTGAAACAGATGACCCTGATCTACATCAAGTCGGGGACCATAGACGAGGGTATAAAGACAATAACGGGATACCTGCCGGGCATGGACAGAAAGCCCGACCTCTACATCCTCTTGTCCATGCTCTACGAGGAGAAGAACGATCTCGCCGCTGGCATCAGCGCCCTTGAGGAAGCGCGGCGGATCGAGCCGGCGAACCTCGAGGTCCTTTACCAGATCGGCATGCTTCACGAGAAGAAGGGCGAGTCCGAAAAGGCTCTCGCCATCATGAATGACGTCCTTGCCATTGACCCGGAATATCCCAATGCCCTCAACTTCGTGGGCTATTCCCTCGCTGAGAAGGGTGTCCGTCTCGACGAAGCGGAGGCGATGATACGCAGGGCCTTGATCAAGCGGCCGGATGACGGGTATATCATCGACAGCCTTGGCTGGGTCTTCTACAAGAAGGGTGACCTGAGGGCCGCCCTTGAGGAGATACGAAAGGCGAACAATCTCATGCCCGAGGACCCCACCATCCACGAGCACCTCGGGGACATCTACTCGGCCTTGAAGGATTACGGCAACGCTGTCCATCACTACGAGAGGTCGCTGGCCCTGGAGAAGGATCCCTCAAAGAAGAATTCCGTCGAGCAGAAGCTCAGGATACTGAAAGAGAAGAAATGATGCGCAGGAGCGTCCTTCTTCTTGCCCTCTTGCCTTTTCTATTGATCGCCTGCACGCATATGGGGAAAAGACCCGTTTCCATATCGTGGCCGGAAAAGTTTGACTATCTTGAGGCCCTTTGCGAGATAGACGTCATGCTCAAGACCCGGCAGTACACGGGCGATATGTCCCTCAGGGCCATGTATCCGGACAGGCTTTTTCTCGAGGTCTACGGGCCTTTTGGCAACACGGTGCTCTTTGTCGACCGGTCCGTCGACCACTTCATCATGAAGACCGATGAGGAGGAGCTGACCGACGAGAATGAGTTCTACAGGCTCTTCCGCATCCGCATCACGGACATAATCGAAGACCTGACCCTCAAGGGACCGCTCGGGAGCGAGGACGGTCATCTCGTCAGAGAACGCCCCGAATACACGGTATCGTATCACCTGAACGATAGGGATAACAGGATCTGCTGGAGACTTCGGGAGGGTGACCTCTGCATGAAGTTCCTTGAGGTCAGTTTCTCCCGGGAGAAGTCATCTGGAAAAGGTGGTGGCGGGGAGGAGTGACTCCTATGACCCGCGGGAGATCAAAAGCTTTCTTGAAGGAGCATTCAGCCGGATCGACCTCGACATTTCGGCGCGCAGCGTCCTTGTCAAACCCAACCTCCTTGCCTCGAAGGCCCCCGACCGGGCCGTAACCACCCACCCCGATTTTCTTCGTGCCCTCATTGAACTCCTTGTCGACCATTCCTGCACCGTCTGTCTGGGGGACAGCCCGGGATATGAGTCGCTGGACCGTGTCCTCAGGAACGGGGGCTATGCCGACATGCTCCGGGAACTTGCCGTCCAGGTGGTCCCCTTCACCAAAGAGGCAGTAAAAAGGGGAAGCGGGATATCGCCCTACAGAGACTTTCTTTTCGGTGAGGACCCCGACAGGTATGAGGTTGTCATCAACGTGCCCAAGCTTAAGACTCACAGCATGATGGGTATGACCCTCGGGGTCAAGAACACTTTCGGGTTCATCCGGGGGTTCGCCAAGGGGCGGTGGCATCTTCGCGCCGGAAGGGACAGGGGCCTCTTCGCGTCGATCCTGGTTGACATTCATCGCCTAGTTTCCCCAACGGTGACCGTCCTCGACGGGGTCGTGGGCATGTGCGGCGACGGGCCGTCGAACGGCGATCCCGTGACCTGCGGCATAGTCGCTGTGTCACGGGACGCCTTTGCCCTCGATGCCTTCATAGAGGGCCGTCTCTGTCCCGGCGTGATCCTTCCCATCACTGCCTGCGCGGCCCGTCACGGCCTCATCCCCCCGTACGAGGTGATCGACCTTGGATCGCCTCCCGCCCCGGCCCGTTTCCCCATGCCCCGGACATGCGATACCGACTGGAACCTGCCCCGTCCCGTTAAGAGACTCCTCAGGAACCTCCTTACGAGGAAGCCGAAGGCGGACCCGGGGACCTGCCGGCTGTGCGGCATATGCGCAGAGGTCTGTCCCGCCGATGCCATACACCTCGGCGAACGGTTTCCCCTGTTCGACTACCAGGCCTGCATTCGCTGCTACTGCTGCCAGGAGATGTGCCCGCATGGTGCGATAAGGACGTAGACGCATGTTCCAGGTCTCAGGTTCCAGGTCTCAGGCAAAAAAAGACGTTACTTTAAGAGTGAAGGTTCCCGGAGATCGTCGGTGTGGGTGGAGCACAGGCAGGTCACGGACCCCTCTAGCGGTGACCGTTGTCTGTGTGGTGGGGTCTGTGACCTGCGGTGTGTTACGGGTCCTCTACTTCCCTGATGTTTTGACCGGGATCTTCTTTGCCTCCTTGAGGGCCTTCTCGGTCTTCGGGATCGTGATGGAGAGGACCCCTTTCTTGTAGTTTGCCTTGGCGCCGTCCACATCCACCTCCACGGGAAGAGGAATGGTCCTCGTGAACGAGCCATACACGCGTTCCATCCGATGGTAGCTGCTGCCCTTCTCTTCGGTTTCGTCCCTCTTCTCTCCCCGAACGGTGAGCGAGTCCTGTGTAATGGACACGTCGATGTCTTTTTCGTTCATGCCGGGAAGCTCTATGGTCACCTTGAGGTCCCTGCCGCTGTCCGCCACGTCGATGCTGGGGTTGAACATCGCGGGTGTCGTGGTGAAGGGGCCGATGTCAAACCCCCGGAAGAAGTTATCGAACAGCCTGTCTATATTGTTCCGCAACGACAGGAGGGGGCTTTCCTCCGGGGACCTGATGGTGTCCCGGCTTTTCTTTGCCAGCGGTGAGATCCTTCTTGTCGTCATGATCGTACCTCCTGTGTGTCTCACGTCATGTTTCATCCCGCCTTCACGGCGATCTTCCTCATTCTCGGGGCATCGTTCTTGGGCATGACCAGTCTGAGAACGCCATTCTTCACGTGAGCCTCGATATTCTCCCTGTTGATCTCTCCTGATATGGTGAATATCCTCTGGTAGTCACCGACGCCGTATTCCGCGTGGGTAAGCTTCATCTTCTCGGGCAGTTTCCAATCGACCCTCCCGTAGATGGTCAGGACGTTGTCGTCGAGGGTTACCTCCACGGAGCTCTCATCGACCCCGGGCATGTCGGCGATCACGACTATCTTGTCCCTGCCCTCGATGATGTCGACATCGGGGTTATATATCTTCGCTGCCCGCGTCCTTTCCACAAGATCTGCCTCAGCGGCCTCTTTCTTCTGTATCTCCTTCGTTTTGTCAGCCATTGCGCACCTCCTTCAGGCGGATTTGATGGTGATCTTCCTGGGTTTCTCCGCCTCTGACCTCGGCAGCCGGATCGAAAGGATGCCATTCGAGAAGTCGGCCGCGACCTTGTCAGCATCGATCGTGAAGGGAAGCTCTATGGCCTTGCTGAACTGGCCGTACCAGCGTTCGCGACGGTGATAAGAATTGCCTTCCTCCACCTTGTCGGGTTCCCTGGAGCCCTTGAGTATCAAGGTCTTGCCGATGACGGAAATGTCAATGCCGCCGGCCTCGATGCCCGGGATCTCCGTTGTCACCAGGGTTTCCTCCCCATCGTTCCATATATTCACCGCGGGGAAGTCACCTGTTGAGGGAGAAACGAATCTGGACAGGACGCGGTTCATCTCGTTCTCGATGCGCTGGAACTCCGACCAGGGGTCAAGGCCTCTGCCAAACATGCCAAAACCATCTGTCCACAACATGACAACAACCTCCTTTATCGGTATTTCCTCTTTGTGAAATTAATGTGTTCACTCACATATTTTTTGTCAAGTGGTGGAAAGAGACTGTAACCGAATGAATCCAATCAGATTACTAAAGCGGCCGCAATGAGGGGAGGAAGATGGGAAGAAACCTGGTCATCGGCACGAGAGTCCGCGGAGCGTGAGGAGGGGCGCCAGCTTAAAACCTGGAGGCCGTCAGATCCCGAGATCGACCTGTTCGTAGGTCTCTCCGTCGAAGACGAAGCATTTCTCGACCCCCATATTCTCCAGATACTGCCGTGCATCGACCTCATCGGTATCAAGGCGGATGCACATCCCGCAGTCGGAGCTGAGGTTTCTTGGCACCGGCACGAGTTCATGCTTGACATCCTGCTTCTTGAGCGTCTTCTCTGCCCGGAGGACGTCATGGATAGTGCGAAAAAGAATGATGGAGTATCTATTCCCCGGCAATGTCCCTCACCGCCTCGACAAAGGCCTGTATGTCATCGTCACTGGTAAAATACCCCGGTGACGCCCGGAGTGCCCCGTTTGGGAACGTACCGACCGTCCTGTGCGCTGCGGGGGCGCAGTGAAGACCTATGCGGACATACATGGACCTCTTGTTCAGCTCGTAGCCGACCTCCGAAGGGAGCCTGCCTTCAATGTTGAAGGCAACGGTGGCCAGATATGTCGCCCCGCCCCTATCGTTGTGGCCGTACACCACGACCCCGGGAAGGTCCCTCAGGCCGTCAACGAGCATGCGCCGAAGTGTCTGTTTCCTGTCGAAGATCCTCACGGGACCTTCCTTTTGGATGAAGGTCAACCCGCCAAGAAGCGACGCGATCCCCGGTGTGTTGGGTGTCCCGCATTCGTACCTGTCGGGCAGGAATGAGGGGTGTTCGATCGATTCTGACTTACTGCCAGTTCCGCCGAACTTGAGCGGCGTCAGTTCGATGCCCGGTCTCACGTAAAGGGCACCGACCCCCTGGACTGAAAAAAGTGACTTGTGCCCTGAAAAACAAAGGATATCAGCCTGCATCGCCTTCATGTTAAGGGGCATGGACCCCATCGTCTGGCAGGCATCCACCACGAGAACCGTCTCGCCGACGGCATCCCTGACACCGTCGAGGGATTGCACGGTGCCCGTTACATTCGATCCATGATTGATCACGACAACTGCCGTGTTCGGCCTGAGAGCGGACCGGAGGTCACCGGCATCGAGAGATCCCCCGGGTGAACAGGGCACGGCCGTGTACGATATCCCGCGCTCGTGACGCAAGAACTCGAGGGGTCTCATGACGGAGTTGTGTTCCATGCTCGTCGTCACGACATGGTCGCCTTCCCTGAGAAGCCCGAGAAGGGCCATATTGAGGGACTCCGTTCCGTTCTGGGTGAAGATGAGACGTTCGGAATCGGTCATACCGATGAAGGCAGTAAGCCTTTCACGGGTCTCGAAGATCACCCTCGCCGCCTCGAGAGACAGGGTGTGGCCGCTCCTGCCTGGATTGCCGCCAACATTCAGGACGAAGTCATTGAGAAATTCAATGGTTTCCGGTGGCTTTGGAAATGATGTTGCCGCGTTATCCAAATAGATCATTGATGGCCCCTGAGCCCGGGTGATGTGCCGGCTCAAGGCCTGATCACGTTCGTGGCTTCGCTGAATGAGGTCATGATCTCGAACATGTTGCTTGTCCTCCCCACGGCAACACTGTCCTTGAGGTGAAAATAATCAAGACAGGTACCGCATGCGATGACCTCCACGCCGAGAGCTTCGATCTCCTTCAGAATGCCCAGGTACTCGGAATCCGCCACCACGTTCCTGACACCCGCGTTGACGAACACGATCCGCCAGGGGCGGACCTCCAATTCCTTGAGGGTACTCAGGAAGGACCGCATGAGGACCCTGCCGAGCCCGTCGTCCCCTCTTCCCATCGTCTCGGTGTCGACGTAGACGAGAACCTTCTTCTGCGTCCCGGACTGTTCCGCCATCGCCCCGCCCTCTTGCAGGCAACCCTCGACCCTGTAAACGTTGCCTTCCTGCAATACCGTTGTCGCATAGCCCCGTGATCCCAGGAAACGCCGCACATTTTCGCTGGCAGTCGGATCATCCACGACAACCTCGACCTCATCAACCTGTCTGCTCTCGATAAGCTTTTTCGTCTCGATCACAGGCACCGGGCACGTCTTCCCCTTCAGATCAAGTTTTTCCATGGCGCTATTCTAATAGAAAAGCCCCCTGAGGGCAAATGAATAATAGGAATGGAAAAGAAGGGAATAATAGAAAAAACGTTTCAGGTCTCAGGTAAGAGGGACATACCGGTATTGCTCTTCAGCCTGAGACCTGAAACGTGAAACCTGAAACAAAAAAAAGGGGAGGGTCTTAGCCCTCCCCTTTTGCTTTACCTGCCCAGTTTGGATTTGAATTTCTCTATCATCTTCGGAACAACCTCTTTGTAGTCGCCGACGATGCCGAAGGTCGCGGCCTTGAAGATGGGCGCGTCGGGATCCTTGTTGATGGCGACGATACAATCAGATGTCCTCATGCCGGCGAGGTGCTGGATGGCGCCGGAGATACCGCAGGCGATGTAGATCTTCGGTTTGACGGTCTTTCCGGTCTGGCCCACCTGGTGCTCGTAGGGGATCCATTCGGAGTCGACAGCCGCGCGGGACGCGCCCACTGCGCCGCCGAGAAGGTCTGCCAGCTGCTTAACGATCTCAAAGCCCCCCTCGTTCCCGAGGCCGCGGCCGCCGGAAACGATGATGTCAGCCTCAACCAGGTTGACGGAGGTCGCTGACTTGATGAACTCGACGACCTGTGTGGACAGATCGGCGTCCGCGAGCGCAAAAGACTCTTTCACGACCTCGGCGCTCTTGGAGGCGTCCTTTTCCGGCATTGCGAAAGCCTTGGGCCTCACCGTGGCGATCTGAGGGGCTGCCTTTTCATTGACGACGGAAACCGTGTAGTTGCCGCCGAAGGCCGCTCTCGTCATCTTGGCCTTGCCGCCGTCGACGGCGAGTCCGATCGTGTCCGTGCAAAGACCGAAACCAAGCTGCGCCGCCGCCGCTGCTGCCACGTCGGTACCCATGACGGTGGCCCTGAAGAGGGCGATCTCAGGTTTGTATTTGTCCAGAAGAAAGGCTGCAGCCTTCGCGTATGCCTCGCCCCTGAAGGTCTTGAAGACATCTCCTTCCACGGCATAGACCTTGGCCGCGCCGTAGGCTCCCGCCTCTTTCGCGAGGTCGTCCACCTTGTCGCCGATCACGAAGGCGGAGACGCTGGAGCCGAAACCGTCGGCAAGCTGCTTGCCTATCCCGAGAAGCTCGAAAGACATCGGTGCAATGGCACCGTCTTTATGTTCTATGTAAACCCATACATCGTTAGCCATTGTTCTCTCCCTCCTCCAAGTTATTTTATAACTTTCAAGTCAAT
>JAAYAK010000309.1 GCA_012719415.1 Syntrophorhabdus sp. | reverse complement strand
GTAGCCTCCACCTGAGTACTATTTCATTTCAATGATTCTACGGTCGCCGGGGAGAAAGATAACTATTTCCATAACCACGGGTGTGAGAACCGTCCTCCGCATATGGAGAGCGACTCGACTCGCTCGGGCTGAATGAGCGGCAGATCGCCTCCATACACTACCTGAAGAGCGGGGGCTCCATCTCAAATCAGGAGTGTCAGCACCTCTACAATGGTAAGAAGTCAACCGCAACACGGGATCTTACAGATCTTGTTTAACGAGGCATTCTCCGTAAAGAGGGAACG
Organism: Syntrophorhabdus sp.; assembly: GCA_012719415.1. Lineage (NCBI taxonomy): Bacteria > Pseudomonadati > Thermodesulfobacteriota > Syntrophorhabdia > Syntrophorhabdales > Syntrophorhabdaceae > Syntrophorhabdus > Syntrophorhabdus sp. Next base: position 2,924 of record JAAYAK010000309.1, on the reverse strand, counting down.
GCAGGAGCGGGCGTGCGCTACTCGCTGAGGTATGCAACGGAAGAGGGATCGTAGAGGATCAACGTAGGTCAAAAGGGATCATCAATTGGCCCATAATGGGCTCATCCATGGTTGCAGTGAATACTCGAAACCAGAGCAAGTGCATCCGTTCTCCTAAAACTGTCACTATAGACTTTTTTTAATTGGCTCACGTCTCCCGCCGATTGCAGCCGGTATGCCCCCAACTGTACTCCTGGGCAGGACCGAACGGCAGGGCGAAGACGCCATGTCCTTCTACCTTACATTCCTCCGGCGGAGTGGAAACAATGCACCCGAAACACCGTATGGAACAGTCACTCATCCAGTCTCTCTGGACTTATCCCCCGCCGAGCACCTTCACCAGCACCGCCACCACCCCACCCACAACCCCGCCGGCCCCGGCACTCACCGTCGAAAGCCGCCGCTCCTCGCCCGCCTTCTCCGCCCGCCAGCCCTCCAGCGCCTGGATCCGGGCCTCAAACTCCTCGTCCTGCGCCTCCATCTGCCGCAACATCCGGCAGATCCACTTCACGTCCCGGTTCGTCTCGTAAAACCGAGCTTCCGGGTGGTCTTCTCCTCGGTCATCCTGGTAACCCCCCTGGAGGAGAGTAGGACGCCGAAGAGAAAAAGCCTGGCCGTAAGGGATATATCAGGAAAATCAGACGCAAATCCGCGCCCCCATAACGTGCGGAGCGGGAAGTCCATGATCGACAGGTGCAGAGGTCACTCCTCTACCTTTCAAAAATCAAATTTGAAACAATGCACAGAGTTTCGTGTTGACGCTTTCTCTGTAGTGTGTATCAAGCTCACCAAGTTCTGCGATGACCAGATCCTTCAAAACAGTAGCTATTTTGTCCAATCTGATCACCGAATCCACCTTTAACCCCGAATCTTCAAACCCTGGCGTATCCTTCCGGACAAGGATCTCCGCTTCAGTTGTTTGAGGTCGGGTTTGAGAAGAGATAAACGCGAGAATGAAATCAGATCTCCCTTCATAGAGGACGAGGGCAGGACGAAGCTTTGAAGATGTCAGATCGGTAAAGGGAAATGGAATGAGGACAATTTTTCCTTTCACAGGTACACGACCTTCGCATCATCAAGGGTATAGATGTCTGGTTCGTCCTCGAGAAATTCTTGCAGGGAACGCTCAGATAACTTCATTATTCCGATAGTTTCATGCTGGCGCATCAACTCGTCAAGCATATTCCTTATTTCTGTCACCCCCTCTTTGATAACCTCAATATCTGATTTCATCGCAGTTCCTCCCGAGCAGCACCTTCGTCAGTCTAACAGTAATTACCGTTTCTCTACATAAAGATCACTCCTGACTCTCCGGGACCCATGCGATGGGGTGACTGACCCCCCGGCCTCAATCGGGGGCCTTCTGCCTGCTTTCTGCATAAAACTCAGGCAAAACTCCTGATCGGAGCCCGTTCCCCCCTCCCCAATAAAGTCAGGCTAATCCCCTCCCGGGTATACCCTATAATCGTCTGTCATATTCCCGGGAGCATGCAGACATGGAGCAAAACCCATGGCAGACTTCGTGCAGAAGACCGTGAACAAAACGGCGGTCCGGGACCTCGCCGTCCCGATCGCCGACGTAACGTCGTTTAACAACCTCATCGAGAGCGTCATCGAGGACAACCCCTTCGGGTGCGTCGGGTATACCGGCTCCGACGGGCAGCCCGTCGCGGCAGTCATACGGAACCGCGAGCACTACACCGCGAAGGTGAACTTCCTCGACGGCGAGGGCAAGCGGGTGGGCAACGTCTCCCTGCAGTCCCCGACGATCGCCGCCTTCGAGGCGAACGCCGCGGAGGCTCTCGCGAATGCGGCCCTCGAGACCGCGATGGGCGGAGAGGCCGTCCGGAACGCCCCCGGTGAGACCTACTACGCTCAGCTCAAGTGCCACGACCCGTCGGGTGATGACTATTACGTCACCTTCACCCGGACGACCGTCCGGCTCTCGTCCTACCAGGACGACGCCATCCGGACCGCGGTCGATGCCTGGGCTGACGCCGTGCCCGCACTGGCGTGAAGCGGGGGGCTCTCCCCCCACTCAATTTTTCTCAGTGTCGGGGGCACAGATCGCCCCGGTAAACAACCCCTCTTCAGACAGAGATATGTAGATTGAAGCACCAGAGGATCGTATACCGTAGAGGTGAGGCTGCCATGACCCAAGTCAAAGAGGAGATCATCAGAGAGTTGAACGACCTCCCGCCCCGGACATACGGTGAGGTGCTCGATTTCATCCGGTACCTCAAGTCCCGGCGCCGGAAGGCCGCCCCCGACACCGCCCTCGCGAGCGAGCCTGCGCTCCGGAAAGACTGGCTCCGGCCCGAGGAGGAAGAGGCGTGGAAGGATTTGTAAAAGGGGATGTCGTCATTGTACCGTTTCCTTTCTCCGATCTCTCAACCGTGAAACGAAGGCCGGCTCTTGTTGTCGCGACGCCCGACGGGGATGATGTCGTTCTCTGTCAGATCACGAGCCAGCAGGTCCGGGATCGCTATGCCGTCGGTATCACCGACATGGATTTTACGGAGGGAACACTCCGCAAGTCGAGCAACGTCCGGCCAAACCGGCTCTTCTCTGCCAGTACCAACCTGATCCTCTACCGGGCCGGCCGTCTCAACGACCAGGCCCTCGCATCGGTCATCGACCGGATCGTCGAGATCCTGCAGGCAGAGTAACTTCCTGCCCCAATGTTCTGCCGGGAACCTGCAGCTGCAGCCTTCATGTCATCCTTCACTTTCAACCCGCGCACGCCTCACCTTTAACAATCTCCTCTTCTCCAGACTCTCCTATGACGCATTCTCCCCTCCTCCGCCACGACGAGACCCTCTTCCGCGACCGTGACGTCTTTGAGTTCACGTTCGTCCCCGACCACCTCCACCACCGCGACGCCC
>JAAYAK010000308.1 GCA_012719415.1 Syntrophorhabdus sp. | reverse complement strand
TACGGCCTCGTCGCTCCCGAGGCCCGTGTTCCGGCTTTTCAGGTGCTCGCAGAGGGATTCCACCGGTTCCCTGTGGTAACAGACGTTCTCCATCGTTCTCTCCTTTCCTGTGATGCGGCCGGCCCTGACGCCGGTCGGTCGCTCTGGCAAAGGTCTCGCTTGTTAGGGTCTCTAACCGGCATACCGGTCGGTCTCGAGGCCGACGTACTGACGATGGTGCCGATGAAGCTACTCCCCTTTGATGGTAATCCCCGTCAACCCATGGAGTACTATACTACCCTATTTCCCCATGAGCTGCAAAATCTGCCGTTCACCATTCTCCAGACCATGCGTTGTTCCCGAAGGCAGGCACAAAAAAAGAGACGCTTCAACATGAATATAACCTCCATGCTAAAGGTCTCGCTTGGTCGGTCCCTTGTTCTATGACCGAAAACAGGGCCAGGAGTCTCGGTCCGGATTGTTGACCCCGTCTCTTGCAGCTACTCCCCTTCAGAACTCCGGTATTATACAGCACTTCGCCCGGGAGTTCAACGGTTCCCCATCACTTTCCGTTGAACACGCTTTCGATGACCTTCCTGAATTGCTCCAGGGAATAGGGTTTTGCGACGACCCCGGAAAAACCATATTTCCTGTAATCTTGCACGATGGTGTCGTTCACGTACCCGCTGGATACCACCGCCTTGACCATGGGGTTGATGGCGCGGATGTTCTCCAGTGCCTCGCGCCCCCCCATGCCTCCGGGTACGGTAAGGTCGAGGACAACAAGGTCATAGGGAGTGCCCGAGGTGATCCCGTTCCTGAAGAGCTCTATCGCCTCGGCCCCGTCCCGGGCAAACTCGACATCGTATCCCAGGTGCTGGAGTATCTGTCCTGCCAGGTCCCGGACCTGTTCCTCGTCATCCATGTAAAGGACCTTTCTCCCCTTTCCTTCGTGCATTACGGTGTGGACAGGCCATGATTCCGCGTCCCCTTCATAGGCCTCGATGTAAACGGACACCGTTGTCCCGACCCCCTGTTCGGAGGAGATGGAGATGTAGCCGTTATGGTTCTTGACAATGGAATAACAGATCGCCAGACCCAGGCCCATTCCCTTCTCGCTGCCCATCTCCTTGGTCGTGAAATAGGGGTCGAAGACTCGCTCGAGGTCCTCGGGAGAGATGCCGCACCCCGTGTCCTCAACGGTCAGACGGATGTACCTGCCGGGGTTCAGGGGCCCCTCAGGCTGAAGGAGGTTCACGTTCTCGACGGCTATCCTGATCGTTCCCCCATCAGGCATGGATTCCCGGGCGTTCATGACAAGGTTGTGGATGACCTGCCTGATCTGTCCTTCGTCGACCTGGGCACTGTAGAGGTCTTCGGGGAAGCTGTAGACGCATTTTGATGTGGATCCGCTCACGGTGAGTTCGGCGGCATCGCGTATAACGTCGTCGAGGATGGTCAGCTTCTTCACCGGCGCGCCGCCCCGGGCGAAGGTCAGGAGCCGGTAGGAAAGATCTTTGCCCCGGATCGTTGCCTTCTCCGCCTCATCGAGTCTCCTCACCGCTTTCTGGTCGTCGTCGAGGAGCATCCGCGCGAAGGATATGTTGCCCAGGATGACCGCGAGAAGGTTGTTGAAATCGTGGGCGATGCCGCCAGCCAGGGTGCCGATGGACTCGAGCTTCCGGGCTTTGAGGAGCTCGGCCTCCATTCTGTGCTGTTCTGTGATGTCGCGAAACACTATCACGGCGCCGATGACCGCGGTATCTTCACCGCGGATGAGCGATGCTGTTGTGGCCACGAGCCGTTCCGTTCCATCCCTGGCGACAAGCATGGAGGGCGTCGAGGGAGAGACCGGCTCGGTGTTCCCGAGGAGGGCCCCGACGGGATTGTCGCCCTGAGTGTGGTTGTCGTGCTCCCGCAGAGAGAAGACCTCCGTAAAGGGCCTGCCCTCGGCCTCCTCCTGCGAGAAACCCGTCAATGTTTCGGCGGAGCTGTTTATGAGGATGACCCTGCCCTCCGTATCGACGGTGATAACGCCATCCCCGATGGAGCGGAGCGTGACGGCAAGACGTTCCTTCTCGGCGGCGAGGGCCTTTTCCGCGAGGGAGCGAACGGCGATCTCGCGCCTGAGGTCGATGTTCGCTTCGAGAAGCCTTTTTTCGCTCTCCTCGAGGAGCT
>JAAYAK010000307.1 GCA_012719415.1 Syntrophorhabdus sp. | reverse complement strand
CCTTCAGAACTCCGGTATTATACAGCACTTCGCCCGGGAGTTCAACGGTTCCCCATCACTTTCCGTTGAACACGCTTTCGATGACCTTCCTGAATTGTTCCAGGGAATAGGGTTTCGCGACGACCCCTGAAAAACCATATTTCCTGTAATCGCGCACGATGGCGTCGTTCACGTACCCGCTGGATACCACCGCCTTGACCATGGGGTTTATGGCGCGGATGTTCTCCATCGCCTCGCGGCCTCCCATGCCTCCGGGTACGGTGAGGTCGAGGACAACGAGGTCGTAGGGAGTGCCGGAGGCGATCCCGTTCCTGAAAAGCTCTATCGCCTCGACCCCGTCCCGGGCAAACTCGACATCGTATCCCAGGTGCTGGAGTATCTGTCCTGCCAGGTCCCGGACCTGTTCCTCGTCATCCATGTACAGGACCTTTCTCCCCTTTCCTTCGTGCGTCACGCCGCGGACAGGCCATGATTCCGCGTCGCCTTCATAGGCCTCGATGTGGACGGACACTGTGGTCCCGACCCCCTGTTCGGAGGAGATGGAGATGTAGCCGTTATGGTTCTTGACGATGGAATAACAGATCGCCAGACCCAGACCCATTCCCTTTTCGCTGCCCATCTCCTTGGTCGTGAAATAGGGGTCGAAGACTCGTTCGAGGTCTTCGGGAGAGATGCCGCACCCCGTGTCCTCAATGGTCAGACGGATGTACCTGCCGGGGTTCAGGGGCCCCTCAGGCTGAAGGAGGTTCACGTTCTCGGCGGCTATCCTGATCGTTCCCCCATCGGGCATGGATTCCCGGGCGTTCATGACAAGGTTGTGGATGACCTGCCTGATCTGTCCTTCGTCGACCTGGGCACTGTAGAGGTCTTCGGGGAAGCTGTAGACACATTTTGATGTGGATCCGCTCACGGTGAGTTCGGCGGCATCGCGTATAACGTCGTCGAGGACGGTCAGCTTCTTTACCGGCGCGCCGCCCCGGGCGAAGGTCAGGAGCCGGTAGGAAAGATCTTTGCCCCGGATCGTTGCCTTCTCCGCCTCATCGAGTCTCCTCACCGCCTTCTGGTCGTCGTCGAGGAGCATCCGCGCGAAGGATATGTTCCCCAGGATGACCGCGAGGAGGTTGTTAAAATCGTGGGCGATGCCGCCAGCCAGGGTGCCGATGGACTCGAGCTTTCGGGCCTTGAGGAGTTCGGCCTCCATCCTGTGTTGTTCCGTGATGTCACGGAACACTATCACGGCACCGATGACCGCGGCATCCTCGCTGCGGATGCGCGATGCCGTTGTGGCCACGAGCCGTTCCGTTCCATCCCTTGCGACAAGCGTGGAGGGCGTCGAGAGAGAGACCGGGTCCGTGTTCCCGAGGAGGGCCCCGACGGGGTCGTTGCCCGGAGTGTGGTTGTCGTGTTCCCGCAGAGGGAAGACCTCCGTAAAGGGCCTGCCCTCGGCCTCCTCCTGCGAGAAACCCGTCAATGTTTCGGCGGCCCTGTTTATGAGGATGACCCTGCCCTCCGTATCGACGGTGATGACGCCGTCCCCGATGGAACGGAGCGTGACGGCAAGACGTTCCTTCTCGGCGGCGAGGGCCTTTTCCGCGAGGGAGCGAACGGCGATCTCGCGCCTGAGGTCGATGTTCGCTTCGAGAAGCCTTTTTTCGCTCTCCTCGAGGAGCT
>JAAYAK010000306.1 GCA_012719415.1 Syntrophorhabdus sp. | reverse complement strand
GGTACTTTGACGCTTAATGGCGGCACCCTTGCCTCATCGTCCGCAACGGCACGGACCATTGCGAATAACATGGTCCTGGGAGGGAATATCACCCTCGGCCAGGCATCCGGCGGTACCGGCGCTCTCACGTTGTCCGGGGCGATGGACCTCGGCGGCGCGGTGCGGCAGATCACCGTCAACAACTCCACGGACACCATCTCGGGCATCGTCTCCGGGGCAGGGGGCATTACCAAGACCGGTTCCGGTGCCCTCACCCTCACGGGCGCCAACACCTACACGGGCACGACGACGATAAGCGGCGGCATCCTTAGGGCCGGTGTCGACAACGCCCTGCCCACCGGGACGGCGGTGACGCTCTCGAATACCGCGGGTGTCGCCCTCGACCTCAACGGCTTCAACCTCACCATCGGCTCCCTCGCGGGGGGCGGCACGACGGGAGGCAATGTCACCCTCGTTTCGGGCACGCTCACCGTGGCGGGAGCGTCGGGCACCTCGTACGGGGGTCTCATCAGCGGAACGGGTTCCCTTACCAGGGCGGGGGAAGGCTCTCTCACGCTCACCCGGGCCAACACCTTCTCCGGCGGCACGACCCTTTCCTCCGGTACCCTTCTCGTCGGCAACAACGCCGCACTCGGCACGGGCACGCTCACGTTCTCCTCCGGCACCCTTGCCTCATCGTCCGCAACAGCACGGACGCTGGCGAACGCGACCACCGTGACGGGCGATGTCACCCTCGGCCAGGCATCGGGCGGCACGGGCACGCTCACCCTCTCCGGTGCCATGAGCCTCGGTGCCGGCCTGCACCAGATCACGACAGCCAATGCCACGGACACCATCTCGGGCATCATCTCAGGCACGGGCGGTCTCGTCAGAACAGGTACGGGAAGTCTCACTCTCTCCGGTGCCAACACCTTCTCCGGCGGCACGACCCTTTCCTCCGGTACCCTTCTCGTCGGCAACAACGCCGCACTCGGCACGGGCACGCTCACCTTCTCCGGCGGCACCCTTGCCTCATCGTCCGCAACGGCACGGACGCTGGCGAACGCGACCACCGTGACGGGCGACCTCATCCTCGGCCAGGCATCGGGCGGTACCGGCGCTCTCACGTTGTCCGGGGCGATGGACCTTGGCGGCACGGTGCGGCAGATCACCGTCAACAACTCCGCGGACACGATATCGGGTGTCATATCGGGGGCAGGGGGCATCACGAAGGCGGGCACGGGCACGCTCATCCTCTCCGGAGCCAACACCTATTCGGGAGGGACGACGGTGAGCGAAGGAACACTGCAGGGTGGGACCGGCAACAGCCTTCCCGCCGCGACGGACGTTACCCTGGGGAACACGGCGGGGGCGATCCTCGACCTCAACAACTTCAACGTGACCATCGGTTCCCTCGCGGGGGGCGGCACGACGGGCGGCAACGTCACCCTTGGCACCGGGACCCTCACCGTTGGCGGCTCGTCAGGCGGCACATATGCGGGTGTCATCTCCGGGACGGGCGGTCTCACAAAGACCGGCACAGGCACGCTCGTCCTCTCCGGGGTGAACACCTATACCGGGACGACAACGCTCGATGGGGGGTCACTGGCGGTGACGGGCAGCATATCGAGTCCCGTGCTCATCAACCCTTCGGGGATCCTCACAAGCAACAGCCACATTATCGGCAACGTCACGAACAACGGCAAGGTCGCGCCGGGAAACTCCATCGGCGTCGTCACCATTACGGGCAACTACACCCATAACCCGGGTTCCGTGTATGAGGTGGAGACGGACCCCGATGGACAGTCGGACAAGCTCATGATCACCGGCACCGCGACCCTCAATGGCGGCACTGTGTCGGTTATCGGGGGCTCGGGGGTGTACAAGATGAGGACATGTTACACGATCCTGACGGCGGGGAACGTGACGGGGGCCTTCGCGAACGTCACGAGCGACCTCGCTTACCTCACGCCTTCTCTAAGCTACGACGCGGGCCACGTTTATCTCCTTCTCGCCCGGAGGTTCACGGATTTCTCGGGCGTGGCATCGACGGGCAACCAGAAGGCGGTGGCCGCGTCGCTCGACCGCATATCGACGTCGGCAAGGGGAGACATGGAGGATGTCGTCAACACCATCCTGGGACTCTCCGCTCCGGGAGCAAGGAGTGCCTGCGAGCAGATGGGCGGGCTCTCCCACACTGCCCTTGCGGCGACGACCTTCTCGTCCTTTCGCGGGTACATGGGGACGATGACGGAAAGGTCGAGGAGCTTCCTGACGGGCGAGCCGTCATCAGCATTCGCCGCCCGCCCCGTCATGCTTGCCTTCAAAGGTGGCGACAGGGCGAGCGATGCCGGCAATACCCTCCTTGCTGCCCTCGGCAGGACCGGCGGCACCGATTTGCCTTACCGGGGCCTGTGGGTACAGGGGTACGGCGGGACGGGCGACAGGGGCGGCGGCGATCCGGCATCGCACTACGGATATGACATGGCAGGTGTCGTTGCCGGATTCGACAGGCGGATAGCCGACCCCCTTCTTCTCGGCATCTCGCTGGGATACTCCAGTACGAAGACCTCCATGCGGGATCTCACAGACAAGGCCACGGTATCGAGCTACCAGGCCGGTCTCTACGGCATGTACAGGCACGACCCCTGGTACCTGAGCTCCACCGCAGCCTTCGGGTATGATCGCTACGACACGCAGAGGGACATATCCTTCGGCGAGATCGTGAGGTCTGCGAGGGCGCGCTACGACGGCCATTCGCTCGGGGGATACCTGGAGACGGGTTGCCGGATAGCGACGAGCGGTGCGGACATCATCCCCATGGTGTCCCTGATGGGTGGCCGCCTCATGCGGGACGGCTTCCGGGAAAGAAACGCCGGGGCCGTGAGCCTCGATGTGGACGGGGAGAGTTCCTCGTTCCTTACGGGTTCCCTAGGCCTGAGACTCAGGAAGGATTATGTCTTTTCGTCGGGTGCCTTCACACCGGAGATCACGGTGCGTTGGGACCACGATCTCGTTGGTGACGACCACATTCTCAATGGCCGCTTCGCCGGACAGCCCCTGTCTGTTTTTACCACGAGGGGCGAAAGGGGTGACAGGAACAGCTTTGCCCCGGGATTCGGGTTTACCCTGCGGACGAAGGAGAACGTGTATTTTCAGCTGATCTACGACGGGAGTTTCGCCAGTGACAGTGCACAGCATCGGGCGACCCTGGGTCTGAGATACGCCTGGTAGGGACTTTCATGGAAACCTGCATGTCTATGGGAGATGTCCGGGGAGGGAATGGTCGGGATGACTGGATTTGAACCAGCGGCCTCTTGCTCCCGAAGCAAGCGCTCTACACCATGCTGAGCTACATCCCGTAGGCATTAAAATACCAGACTTGCCGGAAAATATCCATTGATTTTTCCTGGTTGCCGTGATACTAGTTCTGACTTTACCGAAGGGGGTTGGAAGCCATGGAGAAGAAGCCGGTCAGGATAACGGACCTGACATTGAGGGACGGTCATCAGTCCCTTTTCGCCACCAGGATGAGAACGGAGGACATGTTGCCCATCGCCGGGAAGATGGATTCCGTCGGGTTCTATTCGGTGGAGGTCTGGGGTGGGGCCACCTTTGACGTCATGACCCGGTTCCTCGACGAGGACCCCTGGGAGAGGGTGCGGCTCCTGAAGGACAAGATGCCCAACACGAAGTTTCAGATGCTCCTTCGGGGACAGAACCTCGTTGGTTACAGGAACTACGCCGACGACGTCGTCGATGCCTTCGTCGAGAAGAGCTGCGAAGTGGGTATAGACATATTCCGCGTCTTTGACGCCCTCAACGACGAACGCAATTTTATAGCCGCCTTCAGGGCCATCAAGCGCTGCGGCAGGCATATCCAGGGGGCCATATCCTATTCACTGACGGAAGGGAGACTTGGAGGGCCGATATTCAATATCGGGTATTACCTCAACAAGGCGAAGAAGATTGAAGACATGGGGGCCGACTCGCTGTGCGTCAAGGACATGGCGGGGATCATCTCGCCCTATGACGCCTATGAGCTCGTGTCCCGCCTCAAGGAGACCCTTTCCATTCCCGTTCATCTCCATACACACTACACGAGCGGGATGGCCTCGATGTCGCTCCTCAAGGCCATAGAGGCCGGCGCCGACGGCATAGATACCTGTCTTGCCCCCTTCGCGTACCGGTCTTCACATTCGCCCTCCGAGGCCTTCACCGTCGCGCTCAAGGACACCCCTTACGATCCGAAGCTGGACCTTGCGAAGATGTCGGAGATAGGCGATTATCTCGAAGAGATCATCCCGCCGAAGCTCCGGTCCTTTTCAGACAGGACCCGTTACGCTGTCATCGATATCGGGGTTCTCATCCATCAGATCCCCGGTGGCATGATCTCGAACCTCGTCAGTCAGCTCAATAAGGCCAAAGCGCTCGACAGGCTCGAGGAGGTCTACGAAGAGATACCGAGAACGAGGCGGGACATGGGCTTTCCGCCGCTTGTCACTCCCACGAGCCAGATCGTCGGGGTGCAGGCTGTCTTCAACGTCATCGCGGGCCGGTACAAGATGATCAGCAACGAGGTGAAGGACTACTTCTACGGTCTCTACGGCCGTCCCCCCGCGCCCGTGAGCGAGGAGATAAAGGCGAAGGCATTGAAGGGCTATCCCCGGGGAACGACGCCCATCGATGTGCGCCCGGCGGACATCCTCGAGCCGGAGCTACCCGCGGCCCGGGAGGCGCTAAAAGGCATATCGGAGGACATGGGCGACATCCTCATCTACGCCCTCTATCCCGTGACAGGCCTGGAATTCCTGAAAAAGAAGTACGGGAAGCAGGAGTAGGGGAAGGGGACAGGGGTCATAGAACGCCCTTGGGGAGTATCAAGGGCCGGCCATGCCCTGCGAAGTCCTGTTTTCTCTTTGGCCTGAGGCCTGAGACCTGAGACCTGGAACCTGGAACCGTCTTCTCCCCTTGCAAAGCCTTCTCCCCGATGGTATCTTAACCCCATGAACAAATTGCTTGTAGCCATGGGCTCGAAGGAGAACGTCGTTGAGGATATTCACGTCCTGGCCCGCCGGTTCCACGATCATCCCGGGACTGTCATAGCCCAGGGCAAGGACCTCAGACAGGTTGTCATCGAGAAGGCATCCAACCTGTTCCTTGCCGACGAACTCGTCATCGCCATAGTCGACCCTACGGCACAGGATGTGGCCGTGCTGCAGCCCCACCTTGATGCGCTGAAGGAGAGGGTAGGGGTGCTTGTCTATTTCACGTCCGATGCCGCCAACCTCGCGGAAAGCCTGGGAGGGAAGGTGATCGCCCTGGAAAAGGACAGGGAGAAGAGGATACGGCATCGGGTCCTCAGTATCCTCAAGGCCAACGGCAAGAAGATGACGGACAAGGCATTTAACCTCTTGACCTCGAGGGTCAGGGATGAATCCATACTGGAGCAGGAGGTCCTGAAACTGGTAGGGTACGCGGGCGAAAGGGCGACCATCGAATCACGGGATATCCGGGCCGTCGTGACGGAGACGCACGAAGAGACCCTGATGGCCCTCTTCGACGCCTTCTCGAGAATGGACAAGAAGGAAGTCCTCACCATCTTCGAGGACCTTCTCGAGAATGGTCAGCACCTCCTTGCCATACACAGCTATCTTGTGAACCAGATGCGCCTTCTCATCCAGGCGAAGGACCTGGAGCCTTTTGTGCGGGAGGCGAAGGCATACCCGGCCTTTGCCGCCGAGTTCAAGCGGTGGAAGGACAGGGTGAATGTGGATACGTCGGGCAGGAAGCGCTACCTGCCTTGCCAACACCCCTACTATGCCTTCAAGCTCGAGGGCACGTCGCGGAAGATATCCCGAAAGCACCTTGTCGAGTTCTATGATTTTCTGAGCTCTCTCGACGTGAAGATCAAGACGGGAACGAAACAGGACCGCGCGCTCATGGAGTACGGGCTCCTGAAGGTCTAGGTCCCCGATGACCTATCTCCATATCCTCCTTTTCCTGGCGACAATAGCATCGACGGTACTGGTGGGGGGTTTCCTCTATAGTCTCGCCATCATGACGATCCTCCTGTGCCACGAATTGGGCCATTACCTCGTGGGCAGGCATTATGGTATCCCGAGCACGCTTCCTTTCTTCATTCCCCTGCCTTTGCCGCCTTTCGGCACCTTCGGTGCGGTGATAAAGATGAAGGGGGGCTTTATCAACAGGAGCACGCTTTTCGACGTGGGCATCGCGGGCCCCTTGAGCGGATTCGCGGCCGCCCTCCCTTTCATCGTAGCCGGTATGAAAATGTCCACCGTCACGCCTCTTGCCGGAATACCGGCCGCGAGCTACATGCAGCTCGGGGATCCTCTTCTGTTCAGGGTGCTTCAGCCGCTGCTCGTCGGAGATATCCCCGCGGGCCACGATCTTGTCCTCCACCCTTTTGCCTATGCCGGTTGGGTGGGGCTTTTCGTGACCTCCCTGAACCTTCTGCCCGTCGGCCAGCTTGATGGAGGCCACGTGGTCTATGCCGTCTTCGGCGAAAAGAGCGCGTGGGTCTACCGCGCCGTCATCCTGGGTCTCGGGGTCCTGGCGGCCCTCACGAACATCGGCTGGCTTACCCTTGTGATCCTCCTTCTCATTTTCGGCATGCGCCACCCCAGACCGTTCGACGATGAAACTGAGCT
>JAAYAK010000305.1 GCA_012719415.1 Syntrophorhabdus sp. | reverse complement strand
CAACAACGGAGGTGGCTGTCCCCGTGAGCGTGTCGTAAGACGATGGGACCTGAGCCCCGGTGTTCGTCTTGTTTGCGAGGATGATGACATCCACAGTCCCGAGGCCCTGGGCAAGAGGGAAGCAGTAAGCCGACGCCACGTTGTCGATTTCCAGGGCCCACTTGATGTAATCGTACTTGTTCCCGCCCGCGGGCGGCCGCCTGATGTAGTCGAGGAGCCGGGTGAGGTATGCGGCGTCTGTTTCGCCATATGTCCGGGTTAGGCCCCGCACCCAGGCGTGATGCTCCAAGGCCTCGGTATCCGCCGTATCGGGGAAGATCTGCTGCGAGATCCACTCCTGATAGCGATAAAGACCCCAGTGCGCCGACGCCAGGCAGGCGCTCTTGATAAAGATGAGCGAGCCCTGTGACGTGTCAGCCTCGGGGAACTGGTTTCTGTAGTCCGTCAGGATCTCATTGAGAAGCTCGTCAAAGTCCTTCTGAAAATTCATACAACCTCCACAAAGGTTCCAAAGCTCACCTGCCTGCCGTCCGCCTGGGTGACCTCGACAAGTAGCTTTAAGCGGTGCAGGTCCTGGGTACGGTCACGCTCGGTATAGACGACCACGTTCGTTGCTCTTCCCGTATCGATGAGCCACCGAAGGGCCTCCTTGCAGTATTCTTCCGCCAGGGCCGCCGTCTTCTCCGTGTTCTTGGCGCGCTGCAGGAGATGGAGCCGTGAGCCGAACTCGGGGTTCTGGAACCAGGAGCCCCGCTTGACGACGAGACTCAGGTAAACGTTGTTCATGATGTCTTCCGCGGGATCGAAGGTCATCTGCCCTATTGCATCGTCATCCGTCAGTATCTTGAAGTCCATTCCTTCCCCTAATGACTGTGGTGGTTCGTGTTGCCGGCGCCGTCGATGATCGTCCCTGTGGCGCTGATATTCCCCGTTGCCGTGATGCTACCTTCCAGGTTGAAATCTCCCCTTAAGGTGGCTGCCGCGCCCCCGCCTCCGGAGAGAGACGCCATAACGATCGCATCCGCCTGGATGGTAACGGCCGGGGCCTTGATGAGCGCCGAGGCTGATGCATTGACGGTGGCGTCTACGGCGTTTATCACGGCCGTCTTTGTGGTGATGGCCACCTCGTTGTCCACCTCGGCGGTCAATTTGTTGCCGCTCTTGACGTAGATCTCCTTGTTACGCTTCATCCGGATATGATCTCCCTCGTCCGTATAAAGGCACACCTCGCCGGCCTCGATGCCGAGCCGGTACCTGCGATCGTCGGAGGCGATCATGACGATGTGATTGTCCTCCTGGATGAGGATGGCCTCGGCGCCGGCAAGCGGCCGGGACGTGAAGCCGTAGTGCTGGAAGTACTCCCGGTTCGCGATGGTCTCATCGGCCCTGCCGGCCGCACTGAACCGCTTTATCACTCCTTCAACGACGGATTGAATGATGCCCCGTATCACTTTGCCACCCCCGGTTTGCCGAGCTTTATGCTCGTGTAGGTACCCTGCCGCGACAGCTCCAAGGTCCGGCCGTAGATGAGATAGGTCCCTTCTATGCCGAGGACCTCGTCCCTGACCGTGCAGAGTTCGTTGATTGTCCAGTTCCTGCCGCCCTGGCTGTGAAAGGGGACCTTGTAGCGAAGCTGGAACCCGTCATGGCGTGCCTTTTCCATGAGCATGCGGGCATGGAGTGCCGGGCTCTGGTAGTCGTTGTTGTCCCGAACCACCATCGGTTTGTAAAAGGGAACGGAGCTGTCCGTCACACTGGCCTTTGTATTGATCTTGTTCGACTCGAAGTCGTCGGTCCCCTGCTGCTGGCCGATGACGGTGATCTTCGAGTATTGCTTCGAGATATCCTCTATCTTCTCTCCCTCGAGGACGTTGTTTTCCTTGCCCTCCCGGGTGCAGACAATCTTGTAGAGCGGTGTTCCCTTCTCCCTGGGTTTGCCAAAGACGAAGGTGCCGTCGGGAAGACAGAAGAACATCATGCCGCGGCTTGCCGAGTACTGCTTCAGGGCCTCGAAGACGGTCATGCCCGGCTCGATCTGCGAGAAGTTGTGAGGGGCGTCGATGAGGTTCAGCGATGACTCTCCGGAGGCCTTTCCCTTCTTCTTCAGGCGCCCGGCGAAGTCTTCCTGGTAGATGATCTTCTCCCGGTTAATAAAGGGTATGGGCGAAAGGAGGCGCTCTGCCAGGGACTTCACCGTTGTGCCCTGGAGGGTGAAGAACTCCTCGCAGTAGGAGTCGACGATAAGGCCCATGAGGTCCCGGCCTTCGACCCTGAGCTTCTGTCCGGACTTATCGTAGCTCTTGCTCACGCGATCGATGATCCCGGTGAGTTCCAGGGTGCCGTTGACGTAGAGCTCGCACCTCTTCCCCTTTGTTACTTCCGTCTCGGGATGTGCCAGCTCCAGGGAGAAGGCGTCATCGGCCGTGTAGATATCGGCCTCTATCGTATAGGAGAGCCAGTTCTTGATGGCCGTGCTGCCGACGCGCAGCTCGATGTTATCGGACATACATCCTCACCTCGCCGGCAGGGGTGAAACTGGGGTTCTTGATGCGGTTGATGCTATTGATCCGGTTCGCGTAATTGTACGGCAGGCCGTACTTCAGGCAGAGAAGATGCAGCGGCAGAGTGTTCTGTGTCTCGACGGTGACGATCTTATCCCTCTCGAGCTTGATGTCGTTGACATGGGCAAGGAGATCCGCGGCCATGGTCTTGAGGCTCTGTGTCCTCCGGGAGAGGTCGACCCCTGTCTGAAGACCTGTCCGGGCATTGCCGAGGATCATCTCGATCTCGTCGACGGTTAGGATCTGCTCGGTCGATTCCGGCTTTATGTAATTGCCCAGGGCATCGAATGAGGGAGTTGTCTCGAGACGCTTGACCACCTCGCGATTATCCTCGTCATCCCGGAAGACATACGCCGTCTCGAGACCGAGGCGCTGCGCCGAGGCGATCGTCACATACTTTGAGAATGTGGAGGCTATCGCCTCGTCCTGAGCGGTTTCCGGGTCTTCTGTGTCATCGAACAGGGAACCGAAACTGCCCGCCAGGCTGCTAAGAAAGCGGGTCGGTGAGGTGCGAAGGGTATCGTAAAGGGTCGAGTACCGCTCCAGCGTCCGCGCCAGGGTACCGATAACAATGCCGCCCAGGGTGTTCGGGAAGGTTATCATCGCCAGGAGGGAATTCGCGGGGTTGGTGATCGTGGTCAGTGTCCCCGCGAGGCCTGTTATGAAGGTGTCCGCCGCCTTGACGTAGTTTCGTGCCTGGGTCGAGATGCCGGTAAACTGGTCAATGAGGGGCTGCACGGGATCAAGGACGGCCGAGAGGATCTCCATCGCCTCGGCGCCGAGGATCTCCCGGACATCGGTCTCCAGCTCCTCGATGAGTTCGGTCTGACCGGCAGCGAAGGTATCCTCGGCCCCCCAGTCGACGGCGCCCTTGTTGATGTATTTCGGTTCGGCCTGTGTCTCTGTGATGAGACCCTCGGTAAAGGCAAGGTCCACTTCTGCGGTCTTCTTACGGTCATCATGGCGGATCGAGATAGAATCGATGGAACCCTTTATCAGGCCGTACTTTGGGTGAAGGAGTTCGAAGAGTTCCTTCTTCTCCAGGTGCTTTACGAAATCCTTGTGCGTCTCGTAGGTCTCCTCGTACCAGTAGCAGCGCACCTTGATGACGCGGGCCTTCTGTCCCATGTTCTCAAGAAGGGCACCGTGACGGAAGGGAAATTCGTACTTTGCGATGGACACTTCTATGGTGTCCTCGATGTTCTCCATCTCGAGGTTGAAGTCATCGATCTTTGCTTCGAATTTGTTGTCGTCTGCCATTAGAAAAAGTACCCGTGGTTTGAATTATTGACCTGTGTATTCATATTGTCTGAATTCGTCGTCACGCGGCCATCCTTATCTACGTTAATGTTGATGGTGTTCTTAACACCCTCTTTGTTTAGCCAGTCATACATCCGGTCACCCAGGCTTTTATTATCATTGAAAAGTGCCTGTATCGCCGAATCAAAGGTATTGCTGATCCAGTTTTTTCCGCTTCCACCGCGGGCGACATCATAGGCACTGTAAAGTGCGGTCCCAGACGTGGCTGCCGCCAGGCCGGCGGCCGATGCAAGTGCGCCCGTTCCTCCGGCAAGCCAGGCAAGTCCCTTGCCAGCAAATGGGAGAGCCTTCTTCATGAGAGATCCGGCCTTGGAAGCGCCAGGGATGTCGCCCGCTCCACCAATACCACCCGGCGGCCAGTTCGTGACGAAGACGGGGGTAACACCCGTAGCAGCCTCTACCGCCTTTCCTTCTGCGATGCCCGTTGCGGATCCACCGAGCTTGCCCAGGAGTTTCTTTGCAAGAGGTCCGCCGAACCGATATGCTGCATAGCCAGCACCGAGCGCCGCAATTCCGCCACCGACAAGCTGCTTCCCTGAGAGGCCAAGACCGCTCACCCCACGGGGGGTGCCCGTGTCATAATCGACGGCCCAATCTTCAGAGTTCTTTTTCTTGTTGAGCAATTTTTGGATGGCATACGTTACGGCATCTTTGACTGGCTTCGCGAAATCATCGGCGGCTTCGCGCATCCGTGCCTTCAGTCTGCCCGTCTGGTCGATCGCATTGTTGATCGCGTCGTCGAGGTCATTGTCTATTGTGCCTGCGGCCTGCCCGATCTTGCCGAGAAACTCTCCGGAGATCTTGCCGAGCATGTCTCCCTTGAGAAGCGTCTGTATGCCCTTTATCGTGTCGAGGTCGGCGCCTTTCAGGGCTTTACCCATAAAGCTCTCGCGCTGCGCAGTGGTTTTAAGAGCGTCGTACTTCTTCTTGATGTCGGTAAGGATCTCCAGCGGGTTGCGTCGTTCACCGCTCTCGTCGAAGAACTTCACTCCCGTCGTTTTCTGGGCCTGTTTCATGTAATTGAGATTCGTGAACAGGCGCAGGGTCGAGTCCGCGAGAGTGGCGAGGCGTTCCGGGGACTTCTCAATGAGGGAAAGACCCTCAATAAAAGCCAGCGTTTGATCGAAGCCCATTCCGGCGCGCGATGCATTGACGCCGACGCGGGCAAAGATGTCGGAGAGGTTCTGTAGCTCGGCGTTCCCGAGACGCCCGGCCGTGGTCATCTTATCGAGGAGGGACAGAGCCAGGTTTGGTTTGGATAGATCGAACTCGAACGCCGTTGCGGCGACCGTGAGGCCCGAGGTCAACCGGTCGGCGTTTGCACCGGTGACCGCCATCGCCTTGTTGGTTGCTTCGATGACGGGGAGAGCCTCTTTGAAATTCAGTCCGGCCTGGACGGCGTTGTTGAATCCCTGCTGGAGGTCTTCAACGCTCTGACCCGTCTCGGACGACATCCGGAACAGCTCTTTCCGGAGACCTTGGACCTCGGATTTGCTTGCCCCTGCAGTCTGGCCGATCTGGGTGAGAATCTTGTCCATCTGGGCGGACTGTTTGGCCAGCATGCCCGCGCCGATCGACACCCCGAGGGACGCAAGCTTCCCTTCCACGGATGTGGCCGCCTTGCGGACCTTGTCGAACTCCTGCTTTGCCGTCTGGCCGAACTTTCTGATACCCTTCTCGCCGACGCCCAGAGCCGACAGGAGTTTGGAAGAGTTCCCGGATAGGATTAGTTCCACAGCATTCTTGCTGCTCATAGGTGCTCTGCTTTCCTTTTTACGATGTACGTCCGTCCGCGTTTCGGATTGATGATTTTCTCATGGGCATCGAGCCAGGCTGCCGGGTCCCTTGCGTACATTGACCTTACATCCGAATAGCTGAATCCCAGCTTGAGCATTGCCAGTATCGCCTGTCTCAGGAGAACCTCTGCCTCGGCGGCGCTAAGCCTCCGTTGATTCTTCGGCCCCCGATTGAAACCCCTCGGCCCGTCTCTGGGCCGTCTCCGCTGCCTCCGTCAGCACCTCAAAGTCCCGGGGGAACATCATCAGGAGAAGCTCTCCATTGATGTCCTCCTTCGGGATATCGCCCAGCTTGATTATCTGACATGCGTACATACACACTTCGCGATAACGACTATTCTCCTGGGCCCTCTCTTCCTCGAGGGCGTCCACCATATGGGCGACGCGCCGGGCCTCGATCTCGAGCTCGCGATGGACCTGGCTGTTATACTCAATGCCGATCGGCAGCGTGCGTTTTTCCTTTATCATGCCTCATTCCTTTCCGTTGCGCCGAGCTCTATGCTCCGGGTGGCCTCTTTCTCACCGTATGATACCTCTCCGATCTTGGTCGTAAAGACGCCGCCGTAGGTGATCCGTTTGCCGTTGCCGCAGTCGATGGTGAGGGTGCCGTTTTCCACCTCATTGAAGTTGAAGGGTGTCTGGCTTTTGGGGATCACGTATTCCACCTTCACGCCATACCGGGGAGTGGTCTTTGTAAATCCCGTCTTGTTCATGAGATTGACGGCCCGGCGCACCTCGTAATCGTTTTCTGATACCTTCTGGAAATCGGTGATCTCGGTGCCATTCACTTCCAGCGTTACCAGTTCTACATATTCATCTGCCATGGTTTCCTCCTTGTCTTGTTACAGCAGCAGGTCGATCCTGCCGGCGAATACGTGGAGCCCGTTAACAACGTCCGCGGGGATCCGCGCATCGAGCCGGTTCGGGTCCTGCAGGTCCCGCTCGACGATCAGGCCGTCTTTGTTCGCCTCCACCTCCTCGACGATCTCCAGGTCCTGGAGCTGCAAGAGGACATCGAGGATCTCGCTTCTGACCTTTGGGGGTGTCTTACTGGAGAGCTTCTCCCTGGGAAAACGCAGACTGATACGGGTCCGCACCGCCTTGCGCACGTAATCAAGCGTCCGGATCGTCGTAATATCCATAAGTGATATGTCATCGATCCCCTGGGGATCCTGCAGGTAGGTGCTGATGGCCCTGACGATCTGTACCGTCTCTCCCGGGCCCACTTCGTTCGGTGACACGCCGTTGTACAGGAGGTTCTCCTGCTCGGTTCTGGAGAGGCGGTCGGCGATGTTGGCGGCCGCGATACCCTTGAGTTCCAGGGTATTGAGGGGCCTTGCCGGGTCCTCCTCCCAGGCCATGACGGCCCCGAAGGCGGCCGCGATCTCATAGGGCATGCTCTGCACCAGGGTGGCTGCGGTGTAGCGGTGATAGGCGCAGAGGATGCGCCCCGAGTTGACCTGTCCGGAGAGTGTTGTCGCTGTGGCCAGGGCCCCGTTCATTCCATAGACGCCGGTACCCGGCCTCTGTTCCAGGGGACCGCTCACCGAATCGAGGTGGGTCTTGAGGGTAGCCAGGTCCGTCTGGTCGTTGTACGGTGTGACGATGATGTCATACTGTTCCCCGAAGACGGCCGCAAGGGCGTCTGCAAGGGTCGGGTTGGCAGCTCCTGTCGCCATGGCCACGATGGTGACCGTTATCCCCGGGGCGTTTGTGAGGACGTAGCTTACGTGTATGTCGTTGCCGCAGGGGCCCTCGTTTTTGGCGGTCAAAGTCACGACTGCTTCGGCGACGCTCGCCGTTACCGGCAGATCGGGGTGTTTGTCAAGCTCCGCCTCGAGGGCCGCAGCTACAGCCGCCGCTGCCGTTGTCGTGGCGATCGCTATCTCGATCTTCTTTGTCCCGATGTAGAGCGTCAGTACACCCGTGCCCGTTGCGGCGCCGGCGATGGTCACCGTTCCCACCGCAGGCTGGCCTGCGCTTGCGTCATCAAGGGCGATGACTGTGAGGTCCAGGTAGGGATTGGCCGTGATCGCGGCTCGTGTCATGAGGTGGCACATCGACCCCGGGCCGAAGTATATCTCCGCTTCCTTATCAGAGAAGACCTGGGTCGGGATCTTCTCGGCGATCGTGCCGTCCGAGGTCCTCTGCCCGACGATGAGCATGCGCTGCTTGTTGTTCGGCAGGGTCCGCACGGCGAGCCGGGTGTTGAACTCGATATATTTGCCGGGTTTGCGGATCGAAGCCGGGATGTTGTCGAAGGATATGTTTTTACTTGCCATCAGGTTTTACCTCCTTTTTATTCCCCGGGCCGACCTTGATGAGGGAACCATCGGCGAGGAGCCTGCGGTAGTATGCGGTGTCGGGTACCTCTGCGGCCGCGGTGTCGGTAATGTACTCTCGCGGCCGGCCTTCCATGGGACAGCGCATGCCTGGCGCTGCGGTCACTTTTAAATCAGCCATAATAGTCTCCTTTTACGTTTCAGTTTCAAATTCCACGACGTCCTCAGCGTCGGCGATGTCATCACCTGGCTTGAGATAATATTCAAAGCCGATTCTGAGGAGATCCATCGCGGCGGCCGCATCATCATCGATCTTGTCGATGATGAATCCCGTCTGGAACTCCACGGCAAAGACGATCTTTCCCTCGTCTTCCTCTTCCTCGAGAGTAATGTTTGTGATCTCCTTCGGAACGAGGGGATCGATGGAAAGGCCCAGCGTCTGAAGCAGGAGGGCGGATATCACGGCCTCAAGGACAGGGTACATCCCCGCACGGCGGTCCTTCACCGATCGCATGTTCTGGAAGGTTACGACAACGAAGACGGACGGCGTGAGCTTGTACCTCTGACCGACCTTTGCGAACGGTCCGCCTGCCGTGTATACCTCGATCGCCGGCATGGCCAGCGCTCCGTGTTTCTCCTCTATCTCTACGTTCTTCGGCTCGGCCACTTTCAGCGTGAGTCTGGCAGCCGCGGCGGCCTCGATCTCTGCGAGCATGTCAGAACCCCTTCAATGTGTCGCGGGTGAAGACCCGATCGCTCGCTGCCTTGCTTGCCTGCGCGCTGTCGGCGGAGGTCGATGCCGCCGGCTCCGGGTCTACGCCCAGGGAAAGCAGCCCCCTGGCGATGTCTTTCAACCGTGAGACGGCCCTCTCGTAGCGCTTCTCTATCTTCTCCGGGATGCTCCGCCTGCCGTGGAGATAGTAGATGGCGAGCTCGACAGAGAGCTTGTTCACGACGGCCGGTACCGGGGAAAGTGGCACGGAGTACTTCACGGCGCAGTAGCCGTCGATCTCCGCGTCGGCGGTTTCGATGGCCTCATCGACGCGGGAGATGATCGCCGCGTGGTCCGGATCCACCGGATCGATGGCCGCAGGCTTCAAATTCTCGTCATCGGTGAGCTGTATGACCGTCGCCTCTTCCAGGGCCTTTTTGATATCGTCAAGCGTGCAGTATGCCATGGTTCAGTAAGGGAGGAGGGCTGGGCCCTCCTCCTGGCCTCCTTGTCTTGTGTTACTTCTCTTTCTCTTTGTCCTTCTTGCCGGTCTGATCCTGGGATGCTGATACCTTCTCTTTGTCCGGGGTCTTTCCCTTCTCTGGCTCTTTCTTCTCCTCCGGAAGGACCTCGACAACGAGCATGGGCTCCGCCTGAAGGACCTTGAGCGTCTTTTCGTTAACATCGTATTCCGCGGGAGAGTTCGAGAACGTTATCCCCGCCCTGCGGAATCTTTCCGGTATCGATTTGCACTTGATCTTCATCGGTTCCTCCTTCTATGCCAGCCAGGGCACGACAACGAGCTCGGCCGTGTGGTACCAGACGTTCGATGAGCCGTTGGCGTTCTTCTCGGCCTCGAGGACAGTCCTGCCCGCGGATTCCAGGGTGGGCGGAACAACGAGGTGCGTGGGCATGATGCCGAGGGGCGCGCCCTCATCGTTCGTGAAGGACATCATCGCAGCCCGCGCCGCGGCGTATGCCGTAGTATCGAGGGTCTGCATGCTGCCGTAGGCGAGCTGCCAGAGTCCGTAGCCCACATTCTTTCGGTCATCGACGCCGTAGCGGTATTTCTTGCGCATGAACGCGTTCTCGTCGTCGGGCTTGTCCATGGCGACGAACTCCGGCGCCTTGCGCATCTGGAGGATGATAGGCTTGATGGGACGAGAAAGGTCCATGAGGTACCAGCCCGTTCCAGAGCCGCCGCCCGTATTGGACACGGATGCCCCCGCGACTTCGTGGTCGGTGTCGAAGAAGTACTGCCCGTCGAAGCATTTTGTGTTGAACCCGGCGGCGAGCAAGGCAAAGGCGAGGATGTCGGGGTGGATCTTGGCGGCCTGAGCGAGCCCCTGGATCATAGGCGTGTAGACACCGATCTGATCGTCCATGATGTCGTCACGGTCGACCTCTATCGTGGACTCGTAGGCCTTGTTCAGTAGTTCGTAATGGAAGCCCGAGAGGTCCTTGATGACCCGGTCGCCGAGCCACTCGTGCATGTTCGGAAAGGTTCCGAGCCACTTGTAGTCGACGCTCCTGCCCGTAGAGGGCACCCGCATGGCCACAAGTTCGACCTGGCTCTTCGCGACCTCCAGCGCCTGGTTGAAGATAGTGCTGAAGGTTTTGTAAATCCCGGAGAGTGCTGCCTGGTTGATAATCATTGCATGCCTCCTTTTTAGGCTCTTTTATTCACCGTCATCGATATACATGACGAGGGTGATGTCGCAGTTCGCGCCGGCTCCTTCCGCAGTCTCATTCGCCTTGATGACGAAGTCCGTGTCCTTCGCGATGGCAATCGAAAGGTTCTCAGCCTCACCCTGGGTCGCGTCCTCGGCGATGGAAAGGAGCGCTGTATCGTTGAGCTTGAGGGCAAGCGTCTTGCCCGTGCCGGGCGCGGTGCCGAGATTCGCGTACGCCCGTTTTACGATGACGGGATTCGGCGATTCGATCGCCGCCAGCGCGATGGTCTTGTCCGCTCCGTCCTTGGTCCAGCCGGTAAACCGGGGAAGTGTCAGGAAGAAGGGACCCTTGCCGAGCTTTTGGAGCTGCTGTTCCACCGTGGCCTCGGCGGCCGCAAAATGGTTTCCGGCGTCGGCCGCGGAAATCGCAGAGGCCGCATGTGCTCCGGACGCGTCGGCGATGTGTGTAGCCACATCCGCCTGTAAAATGGCCGGAAGGATGTCGATAAAGGCATGGGTCGTGTCGACGTACTGGGCGATGATACCGCAGAAGATATCGTTTGTGACATTCCCGGCCAGATCCACGAGCTGATCGTCGACGAGAAAGACGTTGTCGCCTACGTTCGCCTGGGTAATAGCCGTCGCGAGTTCCATCAGGAAAAGTCCGCGCCGCCGGACAACCGCGGACTCGTCGCCATCCTGGCCAAGACTGTTGTCAATGGAGCTCCGGGATACGCCGGCATAGATGAGACCGGCCGTGTCCGCTCCGGGAACAAGAAACCCCGCTGCATTGAAGCACGCATTCGCGCCGGCGAAGATCTTACTGCCTCCGTCTACCGGTACCGGGACCTCGACGCCCTCGGTATATTCAATCTTCTTGTCTGTTGCCAATGCTGTCATGTCCTACCCCCTATTTGTTGTACTTTTTGAACGTCTCTTCGTCGACGCCGCACATCTTGTTGATCTGGGTCTGCACGTCATCGATGCCGGCGCCGGTCTCCTTCTGGTCGGTGACCACCTTGCCCTCGATGACGACAACCGGGGCCTTCGAGACGAAGACCTTGAAGCCCTCCAGGTCGCGCTTCGCGTAGTCAAGGGCCCAGTCCTTCTGTGCCGGCGTGATCTTGCCCTCCTTCATGGCCATCTCGACGGCGTCGTCGGCACCCTTCTGCGTCAAGCTTGTTTTGAGGGCGTTCAGTTCCTTCATGACATCGTCGATCTTCGTGTGGGACTGTTTCATCGCCTCGATGGTGCCGACGATCTCCGACTCCGTGGCCGTTGCAGCCAGGCCAAGGGCATCGAGGACGCCCTTGTTGGCGATCACTGCCACAGTTGCCTTGTTTGCCTGCAGGTCTGTCATCAGCTTGTTCACCGCGGCGATGGCCGCCTCTTCCTTCGCGTCCTCGGTAAGTCCGAGGAGTTTTAGCAAGTCTTTCATAGTTGCCTCCTTTGTATTTTTGCTCCCCTCAAAGCCGAACTTGTTGATGAGAGGAGCCATGCCGTCGATATTCGGCTGGTTGGTGAGCGCCACGTTAATAAGCCGGACCACCCTGTCGTCGGAAATCCTCTTCAGGAAGACCGGTGAGACGTACTTATATTCCTTATTGGCGATATACTGTTTAGCCTTCTCGGTCCACTCCAGGGCGGCCCACACACCGTCCTCGCCCCTGTTGATGAGCTGTTTTATCCATCCGGCAGCCGGGGCTTCCACGGGAGGGTCCGCAAATGTTTGGTGCTCGTAATCGATCACCATGTCGTTTTTCTGAGCCTCGAACGCCTCGATGATCGCCGCAGCTCCTTCGTGATTAAGCTCAAAGGGACCCTTCGGTGTCTTGTGGTACCCGAAGGGGATCACCTGGATCTCAGTGGGAATCTTCCCTTCTAAGTCCTTGCAGATCAAAACCAGCGTGTTTTTCATTCCTGTGCTCCTTTCATGAGAAATCCCCTGAGGCAATCCCTGATCAGTGTCCAGTCCTCCTCCTGAACCAGGAGGTACGGCCTCGCCGGGATCTTCACCTTCCTGTTTCTGCCGGCCTCGCCGCCGAGCTGGTGGATGCGGGCATAGATGACGTTCGTTCCCACTATCACCCTGTCGGATTGTGCGCGGGCCGTGATTGAATTCTGGAGCCTCGCTCTGTCAATGAGGGTCTTCTTGCCTGCCTTGTAGCGGGCGTAACCCTTCGTGAGGGATCCCTTCAGCGTGTAGACCTTTCGTTTCTTCTTTCCTCTGCCCCGGTAGGCGCTGTATATGGACTCGGTCTTCGTCTCCTTCCATTTGTCGGGACGGCCGCCCTCCTGGAAGTTCCTGATCACCGAGGAGCGGACGATCTCGCCAACCTCGCGGAAGGCGGGCCTGAGGTCCGTCGCGTTCTTCTTGAGCCTCGTGAAGAGCCGCTTGACTTCCCTGTCCTTGATCTCGACGTCTATCTGCACTTGACATCTCCCTGCGCCGTGCTAAACTCTACATGTCGATGCCGTGGGCCGTGCCCCGATACGGCAAAGACCGGCAGACTCTGCACGGAGGGTGCCTGACCCAATCTACCTTCCATAAAGCAAAACTCCTTCCCGCATGGCATCAACGTATTTAAGGTCTCTCGTATAGACGGCCGTGTATCCAACCCACTGCCCCCGGGCACCCTCAGCGACGAGGAGCAGGGGCCGGTTCTTGCCGGACTCGATGAGGGAGATGTATCGCTTTCTCAGCACCACTTTCCCTGTCAGTTTCTCCTTTTCCGCCTGGAGCCATATCTCGTAGGGTGTCCTGATGGCCTCCTCGATGAGAGGCAAAAACCGTTCGCGGCCGTCGAGCTTGAGATGGTCTGCAAATGTCTGATTCATAATGAGGGGATCGTCGATCGCATCGCGCAGGGTCCTGCCCATAAGTTTCTCTTTGTACAGTTTCACCGCCTTCTCGCCCTTCGGCCATGGGGTAGTCGTCGACCGTACATAATCCTTCACCTGGAGGATTGGACTGCGACCGTGATCGGCATAGGTCTTCCCGATCAGCGAAGTCCAGCGGTCAGGGTCTGATTGCAATGCCAGAAATTCCCTGTCGGTGAGAGTCTTCCCGAGGGATGCGCCGGGATTACTGTCAAATCCCGGGTCCGCCATAGCCTTGAGGTCCTTCTCGACATTGAGCTTCTCCCGGGAGAGGTCTTCCTTCGAAAGTGCGCGGACGGTACAGCGGCAGTTGAATCCATTCGGCGGATAGCTCGCCTGCCAGAAGGGATCGTCACTGCGCAGAACCCTGCCGTTCATAGCGGCATGGGCCGGACGGGTCCTGCCATCCATAACGGCTACGTATTGCCAGAAGGGGAGACTACCTGCGACCTCCATCTGTCTCTGATAATGGCCCGCCTGGTATGCGGCCTGGATGTTCGTCCGAAATATTGTGTCGAGCCGGTAAGGATTAAGACCTTCCCAGCCGCGCTTTGTCATGGTCTCCTTTACCGCTTTCTTAAAATCACGGAATGTCGTGCCTTCGGCGATTGCTTTGTCGATCCCCGTGTAGAGATCGGTCAGTACGTCCATCCGGGCCACCCCGGAGACAGTGAAGGCCTTAGCCTGGGCTGCCACGGTGAGCTGTCTGTATCTGTCCGGTGTGAGGACCGTCTTGTCCTGGAAGGATTTGATCGCTTCATCAAAGGGAAGGGTTTCGAAGGAGATCATGTAAAAGACCTCCCTTTCAGATCTGCGCGGACCATGGCCTCCGCGAGGACATGCCGGAACTGATTCATGCCGATGCCACTGTAAGCCTCGGCGAGTCTCGCCTGCAGGTCATCAAAAGACTCCGCTTCCTCAACGATCCGCTCGACAGCCGACAGATCGATTGCCCCCTGCGCGAGCGCATCATCGGCAAGAGAGTCGACGTATTTTTGTGCACTGATGAGGCTATCGATGCCGCCGGTTATGGGTGCCTTGTGGGCTGTCTTCTCGACCTGCCCGTCATCACCGGATCCGCCCGGCTGCCGCAGGCGCAGGGTTTTCTCTCCTGCCTGGGGTTTCGGGATGCCAAAACGATCGTAAATGTGACCCTCGGGAATCCCCTCGAAGCCGGCCTCTTTCACCAAGATGCCGTAGACCTTCGCTGTCCTTTCAAGGTTCTCCTCTTCCTCGTAGTGGAGTTTAAATATCGGCACGCCCTTTCCGGGCCCGTAGTTGAAGACGACCCAGGGCGCGAGGAGCTGGAACTTGACCGTCTTCATGAGCGCCTTGGAGTCCGATTCCAGAAGATCCTGCCTCAGGTCGGTGGCCTGCTTCTCGGCGCCGAGCTTCCCGGGGGTACCTTCGACGTTGCCCGTGTGCCCGAGGACCGCCTTGCTCATTCCCTTTTCACAGAACTCCGCAAACTTCGCATGTGAGCTGTTGGTTCCTGTTACCTTCGATTCGAGGATCTCGATCATCGTTGATTCGGAGATGACCGCCGCGGCATCGACGCCGAGGTTGAAAACGGCGCGCTTGAGTGCCTCAATATCGTTCGTCGAAGCGCCGGGCTTGTACTTGCCGATCCGCATCGGCACGGAGAAGAGCTCGTTGAAGATGAGCCAGTCCTTGATGTCGTAGTTCTTGAAGAGATACATCCAGCCGCAGGGACGAAGGAGTCCTCCCCGCGGCGTCGCGCCCGAGCGGGCCTTGTAGGCGTGGATGAGGAACTTGTTGGGCGGCAGGTCCTCGCCCCAGACGGGTGCGGCGTCGGTCAGGAGCCGGGGACGCTTGAGGAGTCCCTGAGGGGAGTTGAAAGTGAAGCGCTTCTGGTGAACCCACTCGATGGCCTTCACCCAGACCTGTCCCTCGGAGATCTCCCACATGATCTCCGGCACGGAGAAGCCTTTTCCCACGGCGTCGAGGATGTCCATGAGGGCATCGTCGATGTTCTCGATGTACTCGATCATCTCCCGGGCCGCGGCCGCGATCTCCTTGTCCTCCGCGCTGTCGCTGGCCGGCAGGACGTCCCAATCGAGACCCGTCACCGCGAGCTTACGAGACTGAAGGATACCTGTCAGGTGCAGATCCTTCTCCTCCATCTCCTCGAAGAGCTCCGCCTGGCGCGTCACGTCTCCCTGGTCCGCCTCTTTGAAGATCCTCGCAAGGCGCTCCGGGGTGAGCCCCTGGGACGGGTATGAACCGTAGCGGTCCCGGACTGTTTGAACGGCTATTTCTTCGAGGATGGGCTTGTTGGACTGGATTTCCCGGCCGAACTGGTCTACGAGCAT